>JAICSG010000052.1 GCA_025937035.1 Thermoanaerobaculia bacterium
CACGACATGAGCTCGTTCGACAACGCCTTCTTCTTCGGCGTCACCTGCTCCGAGGACGTCCCCTTCATCCGGGACCCGGAGATCCCCGCCGCGGTGGCCGGCACCTTCCTGGGCGATTTCCGCATCCGCGAGCAGCGGGCGGCCTGTGCCGAGTGGCCGGCGGTGAAGGTCCCGGAGAGCTTCCTGAAGCCCGTGACCTCGGACGTGCCGGCGCTCGTCATCGTCGACGAGAACGATCCGGCGACTCCGCCGAGCGACGGCGAGGAGGCCGCGCGCACCCTCCGCCACAGCCGGTATGTCGTCGTCCCCAAAGCCGGCCACGGCTGGAACGGCCTCAAGGGGCTGGAGTGCATCGCCGGTCTTTATGTGAAGACCGTCGAGGACGGCGCGGTCGACCGGCTCGACGCCTCCTGCCTGGCGAGGATCGAGCGGCCGGCCTTCGCGCTCAGCCCGGGCGATCCCGAGGTGGCGGTCAGCCGGGCCGATCTGGAGCCCCTGGTGGGGACCTATGCTGGCGGCGAGGACGGCCTGACGTTCAAGATCGATCTCGTGGAAGGGCGGCTGCGCGTGGAGGTCGGTTCCGAGACGCATCTCCTGGTGCCCACGGCAGCCACCCGCTTCCGGCCGGACGGGATGCCCGCGGGCTACTCTTTGTCGTTCGAGCGCGATGGTGGAGGGGCGGCCACGGCCATGATCGTGACGCGGCCGGGTATGCCGGACGAGCGGGTGACGCGGAAGCCCTAGAGCACCGCTCCAGACAGAGAAAGGAGAATCCTGATGAAGCGCAACGCCATGCTGGCCGCCTTCTGTCTCTCCGTTGTCACCGTCCTCCCCGCGAGAGCCGCGCCGCGGTTGATCCTCGGCCCCTGCGCCGATCCGGCCCTGCCCAAGGATGCCCGGTGCGGCATCTACCAGGTCTTCGAGAACCGCGCGGCGAGGAAGGGGCGCAAGATCCCCCTGCGGGTGGTGGTGTTGCCGGCCCTCGGCCCCGACCGGCGGCCCGACCCGGTCGTCGCTTTCGGGGGCGGGCCGGGCGGGTCCTCGGTGGAGGAGGGGATCTATTACAGCCAGGAGCTGGCGCCGTTGCGCCAGCATCGCGACTTCCTGCTCGTCGATCTGCGGGGGACCGGCGGCTCGGCGCCCCTCAAGTGCCCGGAGCTCCGCGACGTCCAGGGATTCCTCGACCACTACGTGTCCGCCGACAGGGTGCGCGCCTGCGCCGGGCGGCTGCGCAAGGTCGCCGACCTCACCCAGTACACAACCGACAACGCCGTCGATGACGTGGACGAGGTGCGCGCCGCCCTCGGCTATCCCCAGGTGAGCATTATGGGGGCCTCCTACGGCACGCGAACGGTCCTGGTCTATCTGCGGCGCCATCCGGACCGGGTGCGCACCGCGATCCTGGACGGCGTGGTGCCGACGCACGACCGGGCGCCGCTCTTTTTCGCCCGCAGCACGCAGAAGGCCCTGGACGGGCTGATCGCGGAGTGCGCGGGGGACGCGGGCTGCGCCCGGACGTTCCCCCGTCTCAAGGAGGAGATCGCCACGGTCCTCGCGCGGGCGGAGAGGGAGCCGGTCCATGTACGGCTCCTGGACCCCAAGACGGGACGGCCCTCTGAGATCCGTCTCGCGCGCAGCGGCGTCGCCCAGACCTTGCGCTACATGCTCTACGATCCGTCCGCGGCGGCCGAGCTGCCGTTGCGGGTCCACCTGGCGGCGCAGGGGGACTGGAAGCCGCTGGCGGAGAAGGCGAGCTCCTTCGCTAAGATCATGACCTCGTTCGACAACGCCTACTTTTTCGGCGTCACCTGCTCCGAGGACGTCCCCTTCATCCGCGATCCGGAGATCCCGGCCGCGGTGGCTGGCACCTTCCTGGGCGACTTCCGCATCCGTGAGCAGCGGGCGGCCTGCGCCGGATGGCCGGCGGTGAAGGTCCCCGAGAGCTTCCTGGCGCCGGTGGTCTCGGATGTACCTTCCCTCGTCATCGCCGGCGAGCGCGATCCGGCCACCCCGCCGACCGACAGCGAGGAGGCAGCGCGCACCCTCCGCCACAGCCGGTACGTCCTCATCCCCGACGCCGGTCACGGCACCGACGGCTTCAAGGGTCAGGAGTGTATCGACGCTCTCTACATGAAGACTGTGGAGGACGGCTCGGTGGATCGGCTCGACACCTCCTGCGTGGCGAAGATGGAGCGGCCGGCCTTCGTGCTCAGCCTGGGCGATCGTTAGGCGGTCCCGGGGGAGATGGAGCGGCGGGAAGTCCCCGCCGCTCCGCGAGGCTCAGCAGGTTCCGCAGCAGCTCCAGTCCTGGGCGGTGAGGCTCGGGCACTGGGGCCCGCTGCAGGTGTTCGTCCCGCCGCCCGTGCCGGTCCCGCCGCTGTCGCAGGCGTCCGTGCAGACGCAGGTGGTCATGTCCTCCAGCGTGCAGATGCCGCGTCCCACCACTTTCCCGAGCTGCTCGGCCTGCAGGTTGCCCAGCGTCTCACGGTTGAGGCTCAGCTTCTTCTTCAGGCGTCTCCTCATGGGCGTCTCCTTGAAAAAACAGCGTGTTGATCGCGATCCGGATGGAATTAATGAATTCCTCGGATCGCTGGAATGGTAGGGGGCCCGAAGCGGAGGGTCAAGCCCGGTTTCCTCTTTCCCGCCCTCCGTGTCCAACGAGGTAGGATGAGCGCGCTACGAACCGTAGTCTCGACGAGCACCTGGGGAGGCGATTTGCGGAGCCGGGCCGAGGCCGGAGAGGAGGGGCGGCTGCTCGCCGCCCTGGCCGCCGGGGACCGTCAGGCCGCCGAGCGGCTGGTGGAGCGGACCTATCGTGGGGTCTACGGTCTGCTGCGCCGGCTGTGCGGCGATCCCGATCTGGCGGCGGACCTCACCCAGGACACCTACCGCAAGGCCTGGGACGCCCTGCCGGGGTTCGACCGGCGGTCGCAGTTTTCGACCTGGCTGTTCCGCATCGCCTACACCACCTTCCTGAACCATCTGCGCCGCCCCCGGCGCCTCGTGCCGCTGGAGGAGAAGCACGAGGCGGCCGTCCCGGACCCCGCGCCCGGCGCCGACGAGGTGGTGGGCCGGGACGCGGAGGGGGACCGGCTGCGGCGAGCGGTCCTCGCCCTGCCGGACGATCTGCGCTATACCGTGACCGCCGTCTTCTGGGGGGAGCTGCCCGTCAAGGAGATCGCGCGCCAGGAGGGGATCACGACGGTCGCCATCCGCAAGCGTCTCAAGAAGGCGTTCCGGTTGCTGGCGCTGGCCCTGGAGGAGGACGTTCGATGAGCCGCTGGAGCGAGCGCGAGATCGCCCGGAAGCTGGCCGAGCACGATGAGCTCGAGCCCCCCGCCGGGCTGCTGGAGAAGATCAAGAGCGAGATCCCGCCGATGATCCCGGTGGGGACCGGAGTGCCGGAGATCGACCGCCGGCCGTCCATGCCGCCCCGGCAGCGCTGGCTGATCGCGGCCTCGATGGTCACGATGATCGGGGCGGGCCTGCTCGCCCTCCATCGGACGGAGGTCCCTCCCGTGGAGGAGACGGTCCGGACCGCCGCGGGCGCGCGCCAGCCGGCCCCGAGAGGGGTGATCCTTCCTTCGACCCCTGCCGCGCCACCGCAACCGAGGGCTCTGACGCAGCCGCTCGAAAAGGCCCCGGAGCCGAAGCCGGTTCCCCAGAGGGAAGAGAAGCAGCTCAAGTCTCTGGGCTACATCTCCAGTCCGGAGGGGAGCGTCGAGCCAGGAGCCCCGGCTGGCGTCGTGGGCGGTGTGGCCGGAGGTGCGCCGGCCGGTCCTCCGCCGGCCCCTTCCCTCGCTCCCCCGCCTCCGCCTCCGGCCGCGGTCCAGGAGCTGGCCGACAAAAAGGAGAGCGCGGCGGGGACCCTCAGCCGGGACGAGGAGCGGCGGTCCAACGAGAACCTGCCCCGGAGCACCGCTCCGATGCAGGAGGCGGCGAAGCCCCAGGCCGCCCTGAGGGCCAAGGCCGCCGAGGCCGAGCCCGCCTGGAAGGTGCCGTCCGCCTGGCCGATCGACGTCAGGGGGGATGTCGGCACGGCGTCCTATACCGCCCTGCGCCGGTCGCTCGGCGAGGGGCGGCTGCCCGATCCGGCGGCGATCCGGATCGGAGAGATCCTCAACGCCTTCGAGACGGGCGGCGCGCCGCCGGTGGAAGGGGCTCCCACGCCCTTCGTGCACGGGCCGGGATACTGGCTGCTGCGCATCCACCCGTCCGGGGCGGGCCCGGCGCTGTTGAGCTTCAATCCCGTGATAGTGGCCCGGTACCGGCTGGTGGGGAGCGGCACCTCGGCGCTCTACGAGATCGAGCTGCGCTCCGACGCGCCGCGGGACAGCCAGGTGGCGACGCTGCACCTGGGCGAGACGGGGAGGGCGGTCCTCCTCTCCGACCTCGCCCCCTCCTGGGACAAGGCCTCGCCCGGCTTCCGCCTCGCCGCCCTGGCGGCCCGATTCGCCGAGGTCATCAAGGGCACTCCGGGAGATCTGTCCGAGATCGCCCGCCAGGCGACGGCGGTGGGGAAGGATCTCCCGAATCGAATCAAGGCCGAGGATCTGGCGGATATGGCGGCGCGGATTCAGCGGATTCGGGGGTAACGTTTACCCCCCGCCCCCCTTCCGCTCCCCCCGCCGTCCGCATCTGCTCCTTGAGCAGCTCCGTCTCCCGTTCGAGCTGCTCGACGCGGTCGCGGAGAGCCTGATCCTCCTTCTCCCTGGTCTGGCTGGTGAGGATCTTCTGGACGGCCTTCTCGGCGTTGCGCTGCTGGCGGCCGTCCGCCTCCAGGCGGGCCCGGCGCTCGATGGCGGGGATGGCGGCGGGATCGCCGAGATCACCCAGGCGGCGGTAGACGTCCTCGCGCAGGGAGTAGTAGGGGTCGTCGAGATAGCCTTCGAGGATCTTGCGCACCTCCTCCCGGCGGTGGCGGTCGTGCTTGGCGATGGTGACCAGGGCGTCGAGGGCGTCGCCGCGGCTGGCGCTCGGGGCGCCGTACCTCGCCAGCTTCTGGGCCGGCGCCCAGGCGCGGCCGGGATCGAGATCGGCCAGCGCCTTGATCGCGTTGCCGCGGACCGTTTCGCGATAGCTCTCCTGATTGAGCGCGGCGAGGAGGACGGGGACGACCTGATCGCGGTCCGGCTCGAAGGCGCCCAGCGCGCCGGCCGCCGCCCCCCGGGCCGCGTAGCTGTCGTCGGTCTCCAGGGCGCGCCGGAGGATGGGGATCAGCTCGGCGTGCTCGGGGAACGATCCGAGGGCTTCGAGGACCCGCGACCGCACGCGGCTGTCCTTGTCCGCGAGGCCGGCGCGGAGGGCCTCCAGGGCGGCTGGCTCCTTGTGGAGCTTGCCCAGGGCCCGGGCCACCTCCCGGCGGGCGCCGTAGAAGGGCTCCTCGCGGAGGGCCCGGCCGAGCGCCGCCACGGCCTCGCCGCCGCCAAGGTCGCCCAGGGCGCGGATCGCCTCCAGCTTCGCCGCCAGGGGCTTGGAGGCGGTGAGCTGGATCACCCACTCGGAGACGGGCTTGGTGAGGTCGACCGTCTTCAGGATCCAACCCTGGGGGTCGAGCACCACCGTGCGCGGGCGCTCGTCGCTCTGCAGATAGAGGTCCTGGAAGTCGCGCGCCGCCACCGGCAGGCGGCGGACCACCGTCTCTCGTTCGCCGATCAGCGCGACCTCCAGCGGGAAGGAGAAGAGGCCGGTCTTCTGGGTCTGCCGGATCTCCAGGTGGACCTGGCGGGTGTCCGGCTGGTAGTCCCACCGGACCTTGAGCTCGGGGTGGCCGGAGCCGTAGACGTACTGGTCGAAGACGGGGCCGAGGGAGACCCCGGTGCTCTTCTCCAGGGCGTCCTGGAGGTCGGCCGTGGTCACCGTCTGCCCGGCGAAGCGCTCGACGTAGGCGTGGATCCCCTTGGACCACCCCTCCTCGCCGAGGAGGAAGTGGATCATGTGGAGCACCAGCGCCCCCTTGTTGTAGGTGTGCCGGTCGAACATGTCGATGGGATCGGCGTAGCGCCGGGTGACGATCGGCCGCTGGTAGTCCCGCTCGGCCTCGCGGAGATAGGCGCCCCGGAGGCCGTCCACCTCCTCCTCGAAGGCGTCCTCGCCGTGGGCGTGGCGCTGGTAGAGGGCCGTGAAGTAGTCGGCGAACCCTTCGTTGAGCCAGGCGTTCGACCAGTCCTCGCAGGTGAGGAGGTCCCCGAACCACTGGTGGGCGGTCTCGTGGGCGACCAGCCCCTCGCTCGGATAGTCGCTCTCGGCCCGGGCGTCGTGCAGAGTGCGGGCGGTCTGGGTGGTGGCGGAGATGTTCTCCTCGCCTCCCCACATGAAGTCGACCACCGCCGACTGGGCGTACTTGGCATAAGGGTAGGGGCGGCCCGTGGCCTGGGAGTAGAAGTCCAGGATCTTGGGCGTATCGCCGAAGGAGCGGCGGGCGGTGGCCTCGCCGGTGCCCGGGGGGACGTAGTACTCCACCGGGATGTCCCGCCAGGTGTCGGAGACCTTGGTGAAGTCGCCGATCGCCACCGAGACGAGGTAGGTCGAGTGGGGGACGTCCATGCGCCAGTGGTAGGCGCGCCGGCCGTCCGGCTGGTCGGTCACCTCCAGCAGCTTGCCGTTGCTGACCACCACGAGGGGGCGCTTGACGGTGGCGACCACCTCGGTGGTGGTGCGGTCGTTCGGAGAGTCCCAGCTCGGGAACCAGAAACGGTTGAGGTCGGCCTCCCCGTGGGACCAGATCTGGCGGGGCTTGTCAGGGTAGCCGCGGTCAGGGCCCACGAAGTAGAGGCCGGCCTGGGGGTGGGCGGAGTAGTCGACCGCCACCTCCAGCCGGTCCTGGGGGCCGTAGCCGCGGTCCAGCCGCACGGTCAGGGTCTGGGCCTCGGGGTCGAGGGTGAACGGGCGCTCGGCGCCGTTGACCCGCACCTTGTGGACGTCCAGCCCGGCGGCGTTGAGCACCAGAGAATCGACCCCAGGCAGCAGGGGGACGAGGGTGTTGGTGGCGGTGCCGGCGACGCCGCGGGCATCCCAGTCGAAAGAGAGATCGAGGCGCAGGTGCTGGAGGTCGTACTGCCGGGTGGGCATGTAGCGCGCGGGGGTCCCTTCGGGAGCGAAGGACCGCGGCGCGGCGAGGCCGGGGAAGGCCGTGGCGAGGATCAGGGCGGCGAGGATCGTCCGGACGTGATGGGCATCGGATCTCAAATGGATTCCCCCTCTCGAAAACGGGCCTATGTTACAACCCGCCCGCGGAGCGCTCCGCATACAATCGGCCCATGGCTCGCTATCGGATGATCCTCGCCAAGGAAGATTTCAAGTTCTCCGCCGCCCACTTCACCCTCTTCAGCGACGGCCGCGCCGAGCTGCTCCACGGGCACAACTACCGGGTCCGGGTGGAGCTGGCCGGAGGGGACCTCGACGCCGAGGGGCTCCTGGTGGATATCGAGAGCTTCAAGCGGGCCCTGCGCGCCCTCTGCGCCGGCCTGGACAGCCGGACGCTGATCCCCGGCGAGAGCGCCCGCCTGCAATGGGAGCGGGAGGGGGACGCGATCGCGGTGCGCTTCGGCGAGCGGGCCTACCGCTTCCCCGCCGCCGACGCCCGGGTGCTCCCGCTCGCCAACACCTCGATCGAGCTGCTGGCCCGCATGCTCTGGCACGACCTCGCCCCCCATCTCGCGGGATCGCGGGTGGAGGCTCTCGCCGTGTCGGTGGAGGAGACGGCGGGGCAGGAGTGCTGGTACGAGGCGGGGATCTGAAACCTCATCACCCCTGGCCGACGGTCCGCCCCTTCCAGCTCACCACCCGCCCCCGGCGCCGGTCGACGATCCCCATCCCCATCACTCCCGCCAGGACCAGGGCATCCAGCGGGTACAGCAATCCATAGATCGGCCGGTGGCCGCTCCCGGAGCGTAGGAGCACCGAGGCGGCGGCGCCGGCGGTCCACAGGAGGGCGGCCGGCACCCAGCGGCCGGTGAGGAGCGCCCCGATCAGGGCCAGGGCGGGGAGGAGCAGGACCGCCAGGATGCCGGCCGCCGTTCCCGGGAGGTGGCTGAAGAGCGCTCCCAGGTTGCGCCGCCAGCCGCGGGCCGCCTCGCGGAAGCCCCGGTACATACGGATGCGCAGCCCCGCGTCCCGGAGGAAGCCGGCGCGGAAGCCATGAGCGCGCAGGGCCGCGGCCACCGCCACGTCGTCGATCGGCGCCTCGCGCACGGCCTCGAAGCCGCCGCTCGCCTCCCAGGCCTCCCGGCGCAGGAGGATGAATTGGCCGTTGGCCACCGCCGGTCCGGCGCCGTCCGCCGCCGCCTCCCAATCGCCCAGAAAGGCGTCGAGGAGGGCGAAGACGGTGGGGACCAGGAGGCTCTCCCCCAGGCCGCGCGCCTCCTGGAAGCCGGCCACGGAGACCGCGTCCAGCCGCCGCTCGGCCGCCGCGGCGTGGGCCCGGGCCAGCAGCTCCGGGTCGTGGCGGGTGTCGGCGTCGGTCGAGAGAAGCCAGGGGGTCTCGATCCCTCGCGATCCGACCCAAAGGGCGTGGACTTTCCCCGGCCAACCCTCGGGGAGGGGGCCGGCGGCGAGGAGCTCCAGGCGGGGCTCCTTCGCGGCCATCGCCGCCACGAGCCCGGCGGTGCCGTCGGTGGAGCCGTCGTCGATCACCCGTGCTTCGGGGGCCACGGTCTGGGCGAGGATCGTTGCCACGCAGGCCTCCACGTTGAGGCGCTCGTCGCGCACGGGCAGCAGGACGGTGGTCTCGGGAGGGTGGGGGAGAGGGGGCGGGAGGGCCGGAGCCCGCCGCCGCCGTTCCTCCGTCCTCAGCGCCAGCCCGAGGAGGCCGGCGCCGAGGAGGAGGGAGAGGAAAAGGCCGGGGCTCACGCGAGGGGGTCAGGCGGAGAGCCGCTTCTGCAGCTCCTGCTCGACCTCGCCGGGTTGCGGGAATCGGCCCAGTTGTTTCTTGGAGAAGACAAGATCGTTGCCCAAGGTGACCTCGAAGACACCACCCCGGCCGCGGATCAGTTGGGGAGAAACGCCGAGCTTCTGCTGGATCTCGGCCGCCAGACTGGCGGCCCGGGGGTAGTACCCTCAGCTCGTGCAGTACTCGATGGAGATGGGGCTGGTCGCGGACATGCTTCCTCCTTTCGGAGCCATTCTACCAGCCCGCGGGGTGCCCCTCTCCCGAGTTTCTCCAGAGAGGAATCAAATGGCGGAAAGCTCTGTTAGAGGTATGTAAAGGTGCGTCCCGAGCCCAAAGCGGGACAGGATGCCCGAAAATTTCCCTGGAGACTGGATTTCGCCTGTGGACCTGAGTATAATCGAGATTGTTCAACATCGCTGTTAGAATTGAGATGGTTGGGGATCTTCAGGGGAGCCTGCATTCCGTCCGACGGGTGCACCGCCGGAGGGTGTAAGGAAGTATATATTGTATGAAACGTGGAGGTAAGAAAATGAAAGGTGAGGCGCCGAACATGTCATCGAAAGAAATGGCCCAGATCCGGCAGAACCTTGAGGGGACGCCGGACATCGAGGAGGCGGCGGAGCTGATGAACCTCGCCGGGAATTCCACCCGGCTCAAGCTCCTCTACCTGCTCGAGAACATGAAGGAGCTCTGCGTGTGCGATCTCGCGGAGATGCTCGGGGTTTCGGTTTCGGCCGTGTCCCAGCACCTCGCGAAGCTGAAGGCCTACGGGCTGGTCGCTCCGCGCCGGGACGCTCAGACGATCTACTACCGTCTGACCGACCACGAGTTCAACGGCAAGCTCCGGGACAACTTCTTCAAGCAGTTTCAGGTCTGAGCGGCAGTAGGCTGGACCTTTCTCGAAGGCGGCCGGGGGTCTCCCCCCGGCCGATTTCCTTTTTCAGGCCGACTTGGGCGCTTCCTGGGGGGGCCCAGGCTGCCGCGCTCGGATAGAATCCGCGGCGCGACGATCTGAAGGGAGGGAAAAGCCATGAGCCAGCATCCGCGTCCGAAGTTCACCCACCTCGGCCACGCCACGATCCTCTGCGAGCTTCCCGGTGGGGAGACGGTGCTGATCGACCCCTGGGTGCAGAACAATCCGGCCTGTCCCCAGGAGCTGAAGGAGCTCCAGCGGGTCGACGCGATGCTCATCACCCACGCCCACGGCGACCACATGGGGGACGCGGTCGAGATCGCCAAAAAGCACCGCCCCAAGGTCGTGGTGGCCAACTACGAGATCTGCAACTGGCTGACCGGGAAAGGGGTGGAAAACTGCAACGGCATGAACCTGGGGGGGACCCAGGAGGTGCTGGGCATGCAGGTCACCATGGTGCGCGCCGACCACTCCTGCGGCATCTCCGACGGCGACCAGACCCTCTACGGCGGCGTGGCGTCCGGCTATATCGTGCGGCTCCAGGGGGGCTTCACCTTCTATCACGCGGGGGATACGGCCCTCTTCTCGGACATGCAGCTCTTCGGCGAGATGTACCGTCCGGAGCTCGCCTTCCTGCCGATCGGCGACTTCTACACCATGGACCCGCTGCAGGCCGCCCGCGCCTGCCGCTTCCTGGGCGTGCGCAAGGTGATCCCCATCCACTGGGGGACCTTCCCCGTGCTCACCGGCACGCCGGAGATGCTGGTGAAGGCCCTCGGCGACCACGGGAGCTCCTGCGAGGTCATCGGCCTCAAGCCGGGCGAGAGCTATTAGAAGCGGACCGAGGCGCCCAGGCCCGTGAACCAGTTGGGGTGGGGCTTGTCGAGCCCCACTCCGACGCGGACGTCGAGCGCCAGATCGTTCGAGACCTGATAGGAGAGGCCGGTGTCGGCGTAGTGGGTGGCCGAGCCGTCCGCGCTCTCCTTGGAGAAGACGTACCCCTCCAGGAAGCCGCCCCATTTTTCGTTGAGCTGGAATCCGGCCGAGGCGCTGGCGAAGAGCTGGCCGAAGCGCTGACCACTGTCCGCGGCGTAGGTGTACCCGAGATTGCTCTCGAGCGACCACTCGGCGGGCAGGTCCCAGTGGAGCGCGAAGGTCGCGGTCGGCTGCCAGACGTCGGCGGTGAGGGCGCGCGCTCCCACGGGGAGGGTGGTGTTGAGGAGCAGGCCCATGGCCGGCACGCCGTGAGGGCGGTGCTCCGCCTCGGCGTCGTTGAGCCGGATCTTGACCTCCACCAGGGGGTCCTCGAAGCCCGAGATCCGTCGCTCGCCGGGCACGCCGGTGTCGATCCAGTCGTAGGAATTCAGTCCCAGCCGCGCCTCCCAGCGGTCGTCGAAGGCGTAGCGCAGGAGGACCTCCCCCAGGGAGCTCGTCTTTTCGGAGCCGGTGCGCGTGTAGGTATATCCGGTCTCGATCTGGAGATGCCCCGGCGCCACCAGCGAGGGCCCGTTGGTGAAGTCCGGCCGGTCCGGATTGATCGGCTCCTTCAGGCCGGAAAAGTCCTGGGCGGCGAGCGGCGCGGCGAGCGCGAGCAGGGCGGCGGCGGCGAATGGCCGGATTCTCATGCGAGGCTCCCTCCGAGAAACAGCGGTCCGGGGGAGAATCCTATAGGAGGTAGGCACGGACAGCCACGGACGGCCACCGACAGCCACGGACTACAGATCCCTGGTCCTCAATGTCCGTGAGTGTCCGTGTCAGGTCCGTGTAAGTCCGTGTTCTTTCCTACCTCCCCACCCACCGCGCCCGCATCAGCAGGCCGAGCCGGGCGCCGAGGGGGAGGCGGGGGGGAGCCTTCAGGAGATCGGTCTCGGGATCCTCGATCTCGGTGAGCAGGCGCAAGGCGGCGAGGAGCGAGAAGACGGCGGCGCGGCGGTAGCCGTGGGGGAGGCCCACCAGACCGCGGGGGGCGCGCAGCAGGCGCGAGCGGATGCGCGGGCACTCCCGCCGGGCCGCCGTGAGGAGGCGCGCCGGGTCGAGCGAGCCGTCCTTCCCCTCCTCGACCTCGCTCGCCGGCAGGGGGCATCGCCGGCCCGCCGTCTCCTCCCCCAACCGCTGGAGCGCGCCGAGGCGGACGAGGGCGCTCGCCAGGCCGTCCACCTCGGCGTTGAGGCTCTTCTCCAGCAGCGCGGCGGCCACCGCCCGCCCCAGGCTCAGGGCCTCGACGTCGGCGTCCGCCACCGTGGCCGGCCGGCGGCGGAGGGCCCGGCGGCGGGCCGCCGTGGCGAGGTCGTCCAGGGCGTCGACCGGCCAGCGCCGGCGCTCGTTCTCGCGCGCCATGCGGAGGAAGACCGGCTGCCCCGTGCGCTCCCCCGCGAAGGCGGCCTCCAGGGTGAATTCCCAGCGGTTGATCTGCGCCAGCTTCTCCCCTTCGAGCCCCCCCTGGCGCGCGAAATCGAAGAGCCCGTACGTATACGCCAGGAGCGCCTGCGCCCGCCGCCGCTCCGTGCCGGGGAGCAGGAGCAGGGAGGGCGCGAAGTCGCCGAGCAGAGCCCGGGCGATCC
>JAICSG010000750.1 GCA_025937035.1 Thermoanaerobaculia bacterium
CCTCGGCGATCTCCTGGCTGACCATGTAGAAGTCCGTTCCTCCGTCTTCGCTGGAGATCGAGACCCCGCCGTCCGAGGTCGTCGGGACGAGCTCGTTCTTGATGGTGTCCGGGAGGGGGGACGCGAGGACCCCGTCCGGGCCGTTGAGGACGTAGACGTGCTGATCCGACGTCGTGGTCGTGGGCGGCGTGGAGGTGTCCTGCGCCGTCACCGTGGTGCCGGCGGGCACGTCCACGAGCTGCCACTGGCCGTCGAGGGTGAGGACGCCGGTGCCACCAGGATCCGGAGCGGGACCCGGAGCGGGCTGCTCGACGATCTTGTTGTTGACGGGACGCGTCGAGTGCGCCCGGGGCGCGTGGGACTGCTTTTTCGCATGGGCCGGCGGGGAGGCCGCCGATACCGAGATGAACAGCAGCGCCGATAAACAGACTGACAGCAGACCAGATTTCAAACGAACCATACAATTCTCCTTTGGGCCAGCAGGCCTGTTGGAACATGCGTGCTGCATGGCCTCTACAGGGAGATGCGTCGTCCGCGCTGAAAACTGGTCAGCGTCTGATCACCCTCCAAGCACGATGCGACATTCGAGGGGCGGAAATCGTCAGGCTGCGGGGCCCCGGGCGACCGAGGATTGACCCCTCCCCCGCGATCTGGGGTAAGCTACCGCCCGCAGTAACTTTTCTGTGACAGTCCGCGGAGGGGCTGGCCGGCGGACTGTAGCCGGGCCAGTCAGCGCCACACGCCGAAACGTTTACCTCCCCTGAAGGAGGAGACGTCCCATCGAAAGGGTGAAATCCGATGTCCACAAAACTGAAGAGGTTCTGTAGGGCAGTCTGTCTGTTGGGCTTAGGGTTGGTCCTGACCCTCGGCGCGGCGGCGCCGGCGGGCGCGGCGGCCAGGCACAAGAAGGCGTCCGGCCACCACCATCACATGGTCAAGGCCAAGCCGCCGTGCAAGAACCCCCTCCACCACCTGGGGCGCGTCAAGGCGAGCCGCCTCTACCCGAACGCGCCGCTGGGCACCGCCGCCAAGCTCAAGAAGGCCTTCGCGGAGAAGAGCTTCCAGAAGGTCGTCCAGCGCGTCTTCGACGAGGCGAGGATCGGCCCCGCGGCGGCCAATCTGATCTCCGCCGTGGCCGCCCTGCCGGACGACGCGCGTCCCCGGGAGGTCCCGACCGGGACCAAGCTCGACTGGATGGGCTACCGCAAGCACGGCAAGGCGCGGATCATGTACGACGCCTGCTGGGTCGGCAAGGGCTCGTTCGCGGCCTGGACCTTCTCGGTTCCGGGGGCGGATGGCAAGAACGTCGACCTCGTCGTGCCCGTCCCCTGCGGCAACATCTCCCAGGTCACCCCTCCCACCTGCGTCCTGCGGGTCGACCAGAGCGGCGGCACGACCGTCCTCGACCTGACCGGCAGCAAGGCCGGCGGCGCGCCGATCGCCTCCTACGGCAGCAACCCCGAGCTGCCGCAGGGCCCCCCGGGCCGGTTCCAGGTCGCCGGTGGGGCGGAGTGCGAGCCGGGCGCCAACTGCCCCTCCGTCAAGGAGGAGCTCTGGGTCGAGGACGTCCTCGGCTTCCGCTCCGAGTCCGGGCAGTGCACCTATGAGAGGCCCGGCAATCCGCGGCCGCCGGTCTGCCAGCTCAAGGTCACCTGGGACAACGGCGTCTTCCACGTCGACGCCACGGGCAGCGGCGTCGCGGTGCAGTCGATCACCGTCACCGGGACCGGCCCCGAGGGCGACACGGCCCAGGGGACGATGACCGGCAGCCAGCGGACGACCGACATCACCCATACCCCGAAGAAGTCGGGGGACTGGACCTTCACCTCCGACGTCCTGGGCGAGAACGGCATGCACGCCAACTGCAACGCCACGGTCCGGGTCTGCCTGCCGCCCGTGGCCAAGATCACCTCGACCAGCTACAACTGCGAGACCCGCCAGATGACGATCGACGTCACCGGCAGCTCCGACCACCGGGTGGTGACGGTGGGCGGCGAGACCCTCGCGGGCAACGGCCCGACCTATACCTATGACGTCAAGCACTCCGGCGCCTACCCGGTCGAGCTGACGGCGGACGACGGCATCTGCCCGGAGAACAAGGCCACGGCCACGGCCTCGACCGACGTGAAGCCCTTCGGCGACACGGCGCGCTGGACCTTCCGGCTCTTCGGCGCCGACGTGCGGGCCTCGTCGGACGACGACACGCTGATGCTGGCTTCCGGCACCGACTACCGGCGGAAGATCAACCTCGGCGCCCACCACGGCGGCTACGGGGCCGGCTTCGAGTACCGGAGCCTCCACGTCTGCGACCTGTCGCGGTGGGGCATCGCCGTCGACGCCATCCACTCGCAGCTCGACAGCCACCTGCTGGTCGACCGGCCGACGGCCTGGGGGCGGACGCAGGAGGACGTCAGCTTCACCCCCGTCCTGCTCAGCCTCAACTACCACTTCACCCCCGGCAAGCCGGTGGACCTCTTCATCGGCCCCTCGGTGGGCTACGCCTTCCTCGACAGCGTGACCTACAACACGCTGGGCTCGAGCTACAGCGAGAAATTCGACGACGACTTCATCTACGGCGTCAACTTCGGGCTGGACGTGCCGTTCGGGACCGAGCACAACTACGCCTTCACGGCCGGCCTGCGGCAGCTCTTCTTCAAGGCGAAGGGGAGCGGAACGTTCAGCCACAACTTCGACCTCAACCCCACCATCGCGACCGCCGGCTTCGCCTTCCGGTTCCGCTGATCGCGGCATGACCCGCCACCCCGCCTTCCTCGCGAGAGGGGGCGGGGTGGAAGGCTCCCCTTCCTGGATGGCTCGCTGATCTCTACTTGCCAGCGCTTGCGTCCCCGGCCGGTTGTCCCTCAGTTGATCCCTTGATAGGGCCCGGCCCTCTTCTCTCCGCCTCCCCCCCTTCCCGACGGGAGAAGAGGGAGGCCTGTCCGCACAAGGGTTTCGTAG
>JAICSG010000261.1 GCA_025937035.1 Thermoanaerobaculia bacterium
CGACGGGGGAGATCTGGCGCACGGATGGAACCCAGGGAGGCACCGTCCGGGTCTTCAGCGGCTCGCGGACCACCAACGACCCCGAGTGTACCCAGGTCGGCTCGCGAGTCTATTTCGTGGCCCTGAAACCCGGCTCCGACGACTTCGACTACCAGATCTACCGGACGGACCCCTCTCTCCAGGGAGCCACCGCCGTCACCGACTTCCCGGGCCTGAACGCCACCCGCGCCACTCCGGGAGGCCTGACCTCCTTCCAGGGGAATCTCTACTTCGCGGCCTACCTGCCGACCGGAGGGGGACAGGCCCTCTGGCGCTCGGACGGGACCGCCGAGGGCACGGCGCCCCTCAAGACCTTCCCCAACCTCGTCGCCAGCGATTACGGGGCCCCGCCGAGCCTCGGGCTCCGGACCCTGGGCCCCCAGATCCTCTTCAACGTCGACGACGGCGTCCATGGCCGCGAGCTCTGGCGCAGCGACGGCACCGCCGCCGGCACCTCTCTGCTGCGCGACATCTATCCGGGGCCGGGCAGCGCCCAGGCGGCCAACTTCCAGGAGGCCGGCGGGCTCCTCTACTTCTCGGCCACCGACGGCCTCCACGGGTTCGAGCTCTGGCGGACGGACGGCACGCCGGAAGGGACCCGGCTCGTCCAGGACATCGCCCCGGAGGGGGCCTCCTCCTACCCCACCTGGCTGACGGTGGCGGGGAATCAGCTCTTCTTCGGCGCCGACGACGGCCTCACCGGCGACGAGCTCTGGGCCCTGCCGCTGAGCGGCCCCGCCTGCCAACCCTCCGCCACCGCGCTCTGCCTGAGCGGCGGGCGCTACCGGGTGGAGGCCTCCTGGCGGGACTTCTCGGGGAATTCCGGCTCCGGCCAGGCCGTCGCGCTCTCCGCCGACACCGGCTACTTCTGGTTCTTCGATCCGTCCAACGTCGAGACGGTCGTCAAGGTGCTCGACGGCCAGGGGGTCAACGGCCACGTCTGGGTCTTCTACGGCGCCCTGTCCAACGTCGAGTACACGCTGACGGTGACCGACACCCAGACCGGCCTCTCCCGGCGGTATACCAACGTCCCCGGGCAGTTCGCCAGCATCGGCGACACCATGGCCTTCGGCCCCCTCGGGGCGGCCCCGGCGAAGCGGACGAGCGCCCCCCAGGCCCAACCCCGGATCGCCGGGCGGATCGATCTCGCGGCGGCCACCGGCACCTGCGTGCCCGACTCCAGCCGCCTCTGCCTGAACGGCGGACGCTTCGCGGTCGAGACCACCTGGAAGGACTTCTCCGGCCACACCGGCACGGGCACGGCCGTGGGGCTCACCGGCGACACCGGCTACTTCTGGTTCTTCGACGCCGCCAACGTGGAGGTGGTCCTCAAGGTGCTCGACGGCCGGCCGGTCAACGGCCACTTCTGGGTCTACTACGGCGCGCTCTCCAACGTGGAGTACACGGTCACCGTCACCGACACGATGACCGGCGCCGTGAAGACCTACAAGAACCCGTCAGGGCAGTTCGCGAGCGTGGGGGACGGCGGGGCCTTCTGAGGACCTGGCCTCGCGCAGGAGGTCCTCGCCGATGGCCCGGCGGCGCCACCCCTCCAGCTCGCGGGGGAGCCGGGGGTCGGGCTTGCCCAGGTTCAGCCGCAGCAGGGCGTCCAGGGCGCGGCGGGGGGCGAGGATCTCGGGCGGGACGTTGAGCTCCGCCGCCCGCTCCCTCACCTTGTCGCGCAGGCGGGCCTCGATCTCGCGGGCGGCCGGCGAGAAGGGCTTGGCCGAGATCCTCGGCGGCAGCTCGGAATCCGGCCGCTCCGCCGCCTGCTCCAGGAGCTGGAGCCAGGTGGCGCCGTCGCGCGCGGCCTGGCGGGCGTCGAAGGAGGGGAGGCGCTTGAGGTCCTTCTCCTCTTTCGGCCGGCGGACGGCGAGGTCGAGCAGCAGGCCCTCCTTCAAAACGAAGTTGCGCGGCAGGTCGCGCCGCCGCGCCTCCTTGTCGCGCCAGGAGGAGAGGGTCTGGAGGGCGCCGAGCTGGCGGCGGTCGAGCCGGCCCGCCCCCTTGATGCGGAGGTAGGCCGCCTCGTCGTCCTCCTGGAAGCGGGAGGTGTCGAGCAGGGCCGCGGAGTCCTCCAGCACCCAGTCGAGGCGCCCCAGGGCCTCCAGATCGGCCTTCAGCCGCTCGTAGAGGGGGACGAGGTAGGCCACGTCCTCGGCGGCGTAGGCGAGCTGGCCCGGGGAGAGCGGGCGGGCCAGCCAGTCGGTGCGGGTCTCCTCCTTGGCCAGCTCGACGCCGAGGTAGGCCGCCACCAGCTTCTGGTAGCTCAGGAAGGCGCCCGCGCCCGCCAGGGCCCCGGCGATCTGGGTGTCGAAGAGCGGCTCCGGGAGCGCTCCCAGGGCGCGGTAGAAGACCTCGATGTCCTCGCTCGCCGAGTGCAGCACCTTGACCCCGGGGGAGCGGAAGACCGTGGCCAGGGGGGAGAGGTCGCGCGCCGCCAGGGGGTCGACCAGCCAGGAGGTCTCGCCGTCCGCGACCTGGATCAGCCCCAGGCGGTGGTAGAAGGTGTTGGTGCGGACGAACTCGGTGTCGAGCCCCAGCACCGGCGCCGCGGCCCAGCGCTCCGCCGCCGCGGCCAGGTCGGCATCGGTCCGGATGGGGGTGTAGCCGCGAGGATCGCCCGTCATGGGCGGGGATTGTAGCGGCAGAAACCAGCGGGAGAAACCTGTGGGAGAAACCATCGGGGGAGACAAGACGGCGCCATCCGGGGAGGATGGCGCCGGGAGTTACAGCAGCTTGACGACCCGCTCGGCCAGGCCGCCCTCGCCGAGGATCACCGAGAGGTTGGCCTTCGCGGCCACCTTCTCCAGGACCTCCAGCTCGCGCAGCCGCATCAGGGTCGGGCTCGACTCGAAGATCTTCGCGGTGTTGGCCTGCGAGCGCATGGCCGCCGTCTCCTCGCGCCGGGTCACCAGGGCGGCCTCGGCGGCCTTGCGGGCCTCGGTCACCCGGTTGAGGATCTCCTTCATCTCACCCGGCAGGATGATGTCGCGGATGCCGGCCGCCTTGACCTCCAGGCCGAGCGCGGCCGCCTCGCTCCGCAGGGTCTCCAGGAGCTCGCGCGACACCGCGTCCTTGCCGGCCAGCAGCGCGTCGAGCTCGCGGGTCCCCACCACCGCCCGCAGGGCGAGCTGCGCCTGCCGGTAGAGGGCCTGCGTGGCATCCTCCACCTCCATCACCGCCTTCACCGGATCGGCGACCCGATAGGCGACCAGGGCGTTGAGCCGCAGGGTCACCTTGTCGGCGGTCATGATCTCCTGCCCCGCGACGTCGGCCGACCGCTCGCGCAGGTCGACCGGCATCACCCGCACCACCCCCTCGCCCCGCCAGAAGGCGTGGACGCCGGGCGGCAGGGTCGCCACGTGGCGGCCGTCCTGGAACACCAGGCCGACCCAGCCCGCCGCCACGGCGGTCGATTCGAGCAGCTCGCGGGCGCCGCGGGCGGCCAGCACCAGCGGCAGGTCGGGATGCTCGAAGCGCACCGGCCGGGCGTCGTCCACCTCGGCGCGCACCTCGTGGAACGCCGTCCACAGGGCGTGCAGCCCAGGTCCCCGCACCGACTCGATACGGCCGTCGACCCAGACCAGGGCCCGCTCGTGATCCTTGAGATCGAGCACCAGCGCCTGGCCCGCGAGCGCGCCCGAACGGACGATCACCTCGAGGTCCCGATGGGCGAACGAGACCTCGCGCACCGAAACCTTTTCAAGCGTCTTGTGACCGCGCGGATCGATCACCAGATGACTCCCCGGCGGCAGCAGCCGGGAGAAGACGCCGCGCTCGAACAGGAGGCCCCGCTCGTGCTGGCGGATGTACACCCAACGCATCGGAAACAACATCTCACACCTCCTTGCGTGAAAACGGCCTCCGGAAGGCGGCGCGCCGGCCCCCGCCACACCTCCCGCGCGGGGCCCGCTTGAGGCGCCGCCGACTCCGCCCTGGCGCTGGACGAGGAAGCCTGATCGAAAAACGTCGTCAGACCTCCCCGCCCGGCGTTGCGGCGTTTGAGCGGCGCCGGCATCCACGGGCCGCAGGGCGCATCTTGTGCCGCCGGTCCGCGGCGGGATCGCTCCTCTGATCCGGCCTTGGCCGGCCGGCGGGAGACGCGGCGCCCGCCTTCCGGAAAACCTTCTGCTGACAGCGCTTTACAGGCGCTTTGTCGCTTGGAGCGGGACTCGAACCCGCGACATCCGAGTTATCAGCTCGGTGCTCTACCGTTGAGCTATCCATGCGGAGACCTTCCCCCGTACGGTTTCAGATCCCGTGGCGCGGAATACACGCTCTCCGATCGCTCGCGCGAGGCGCGTGCACCGCCGGAACCGGACGGTTTCCGGCCGAAAACCGGGCTGGTCAGGCCCGGAGATCAAAATCTTTTACGATGGCCCAGAAAGCGAAAAAGCCTTCCAGGGCCGCACCCTGGAAGGCTTTCGAATGAAAGCCGCTGTGGAAAGCTCTCCTAGGGCGCGATCGTCCTCCCGGGATCATTGATCCTGGGGCAACGCGGTGAATCTGTGTGGAAAGCTTGCGGTTTCATGGTCATTGTCCTCGTCAAGGGAGCGAAGGATGCCAGAGCGGGAAATCCTTGTCAACCCCTCTCACGGACGGTCCGGCGAAATTCCGGCGGAGAAATCCGGTGGATCGGTCCTCCCGGGAGCGCTATAGTCACGTCATGGCACTGGCACGCGAACGCATGATCGACCGGATGCTGGCGAGCGATCCCGCTTACAACGGGCGCTTTTTGATCGGCGTGCTCACCACCGGCATCTATTGTCTCCCCTCCTGCCGGGCCCGCAAGCCCAAGCCGGAGAACGTACGCTTTTTCGACAACCCCGAGGCGGCCCTACGGGCCGGCCTCCGGCCCTGCAAGCGCTGCCGGCCGGACGACTTCTACCAGCGGTACGACCCGGACCAGGAGATCGTGGAGACCTTGGCCGAGCGGATGCGGCGGGACCCCGCGGCCTTCGCGGGGAGCGAGGACCTGGAGCGGGTCTCGGGGCTCGGCTCCTCGAAGCTCCACGAGCTGTTCCGCCTCCACTTCCACGCCACCCCCGCCCAGATGCTGGCGCGGGCGCGGGTGGAGGCCGCCCAGCGGCTGCTCCTGACCACCGACCGCCCGGTGGCGGACGTGGCCTTCGAGGTCGGTTACGAGGGGCTCTCCACCTTCAACGAGAATTTCCGGCGGCTGGCGGCGATGACCCCGGCGGCCTACCGGCGGCTGCTGGGGGCCGCGGAATTCCGGCTCACCCTCCCCCACTCCTACTCCACGGCCCCCGCCCTGGAGTACCTGGGGCGGGACGCGGGGAGCCTCACCATGCGGGTGCGGGGGAAGAGCCTGGCGACCGGCGTGCGGCTGGGCGGCGCTCCCGCGGTGCTGCGGGCCGAGATCGGCTCCGGCGCCGTGCGGGCCTCGATCGAGGCTCCCGGCCCCCTGCCGGCGGACGCGGCGGCGCGGGCCCACGCCCATCTCCTCCGCCTCCTGGGGCTCCATCGCGACCCCGCCCCCTTCGAGCGGAAGATGGAGGCCTCGCCCCAGCTCACCTCCCTGATCGAGGGACGGCGGGGGCTCCGCATCCCCCAGGTGCCCGACCCGTTCGACGCCCTCGCCTGGGTGATCGTGGGCCAGCAGATCACGCTGTCCTTCGCCTTCACCCTGCGCGAGCGCCTGGTCCGGCTCACCGGCACCCCGGCGGGTGGGCTCTATGCCCCGCCCACGGCGGAGGCGGTGGCCAACCTGGAGGTCGAGGACCTCGTCCCCGAGCAGTTCTCGCGCCGCAAGGCCGAGTACCTGATCGGCGCCGCCCGGCTCATCGCCTCGGGGGGGCTGGCGCTCGACCGCCTGGGGGCCGGCTCGGCGGTGCGCATGGAATCGGAGCTGCTCGCCGTGCGGGGCCTGGGGCCGTGGTCGGCCCACTACCTGATGATGCGCTGCTTCGGCTTCGAGGACTGCCTCCCGGTGGGCGACGCCGGGCTCGTGCGGGGGCTGGAGAGGTTCTTCGACCTCCCCGCCCGGCCGGGCCCGGAGGAGACCCGGGAGCTGATGCAGGCCTTCGCTCCCTACCGGAGTTGGGCCACCTTCCACCTCTGGCAAACCCTGAAGGATTGA
>JAICSG010000012.1 GCA_025937035.1 Thermoanaerobaculia bacterium
CGGCGGTGACGTGGTAGTCGTGCTCGGTGGCTTGCATGGCGATCCTGGATAGAGACGCGCAGATTCGGAAATGGTATCAGGCGCCTCGGCCCGCGCTCCAAGCAAGTAGGATAGGGGCCTCTTGAGCCCGTCCGCTCTCCTCCTGTTGCTCGTCGCGGCCGCCGTGCACGCGGGCTGGAACCTGCTGGTGAAACAGGCCGGCGAGAAGCACATATTCTCCTGGTGGGCCCTGGTGACCGGCTCTCTCCTGTTCCTGCCCCTCGTCGCCTGGGGAGCTCCGTGGCCCGCCCGGGTCTGGCCGTACGCGCTCGCCAGCGGTCTGGCGGAGGCGGGGTACTTCGCCCTGCTCGCGTTGGCCTATCGCCTGACGGATTTCTCGCTCGCCTATCCGCTGGCCCGTGGCGCCGCGCCCGCCTTGCTGGCGCTCTGGGCCGTCCTCTGGCTGCACGAGGCCCCACGGCCCGGCGGCGTGCTGGGCCTCGGCACGCTGGTGCTCGGTCTGATCATCGTGGGAGCCGCCCGGACGAAAGGACCAAATGGGACGGCCGGGCGCCCCTGGGCCGGCATCGCCGCGGCGCTGGCGGTGGGTGTGCTGATCTCGATCTATTCGGCGATCGATGGAGCGGCCGTGCGCTTCGTCTCTCCGGTCCCATATACGGCGTTGGTCCTGGTTCTCGGAGCCCTGTTCGTCACACCTGTCGTCCTGCTCCTCTATGACCGCCGGGCTCTGCTGGCCGAGTGGCGGCGGAGCTGGCCGCGCATCCTCCTCGTGGGGCCGCTCATGCTGTTCTCCTACGGGCTGGTGCTGATCGCCTATACGCTCGCTCCGGTGTCCTATGCGGGAGCGGTCCGCGAGGTCAGCATCCTGTTCGCGGCGCTGGCGGGATGGCGTTGGCTGCGCGAGCCGCTGGGGAGGTGGCGGCTTGCCGGCGCAGGGCTGATCTGCGCCGGCATCCTTCTCATCGCTCTCGCGGGTTGAGGTCTAGACCCGCCGGCGGTCACGGAACGAGGCCACGATCAGCCAGACGCCGACGGCGACCATGACAAACGGCCAGAGCCGGAAGAGCCAGTCGTAATCGATGATGGTGTAGCGGTCGAGCACGGAAGCGATGCCGATCAGGGTGAGCAGCACCCCCGCCACCAGGCCGCCCTGGCCGGCTCCGGGAACCTTCGGCAGGTCGAGGAGCCCCAGATCCTGGGCGTAGCCGTAGTTGATCAGCGTCGCCTGCCGGTAGGCGTCGATCACGTTGAAGAGCCAGAAGAAGGCGACCGCCATTCCGAACAGCGGATGCCCGCCGCCGCTGTTCGCGACGCCGAGCAGAGAGGCGATGACGAGGAAGAAGATCAGCCCTCGCATGTAGAGGCCGTTGTAGACGTTGCCCATGCCGGGGAAGCCGGAGAGCAGCGCGGCCAGGAAGGGGTTCTTGCGGCTCACGGCCGGCGGCGGCACGGGCACCGCGGCCGGCGTTGGCGCCGCGAAGGCCGGGGCCGGCTCGGGCTCGGCGGCGATCGGTCCGGCGGCGGTCTGCCAGTTTTCTGCGGGATTCATTTCGGTCTCCTCACGGACCCGTCGGGCTCGTGCCGCGGGGCCTGATTGACAAGGTTTTCGGGGACGGCGTCAAAAAGGTGGCTGGAGAAGCCGGAGAGCCGCTCCAGCGAGCTCTCGACCGACTGCCGGGCGGTATCGCCCACCGTAATGGCGGTCGAGCGCAGCTTCGCGATCTTTTCCCGTCCGCCCCTCTCGGCGCCCTGCACGAGCGGGCTCACCTGCGCCTGGACGGTGTCCAGCACCTCGATGCCACGGTGGGCGGCGTGGGAGAGCGCGGGGCCCAGGAGCAGCGCCAGGATGGCGCTGGCGGCCACGGCGTAGCGCGGGCTGCGGGCCCACTCGGGAAGCGGCGGACGGCTGGCCGGAGCGATCGTCCGCAGGCGGTGGGCGAGGGCCTCCGGCACCGGCGCCCGGGGGACGGCGAACGGCAGCGCGGCGCCCGGCTCGGGGCCGGCGATCGCGCCGAGGCTCCGGCGCAGGCTCTCCGGCACGGGGAGGCGGACGCCCGCCGCGCTCTCCAGGGCGGCGGCGAAGGCCTCGCACTCCGGGCAGGCCCGGCGGTGCGGATGCGTCGACCCCGGAGCAAAGCGGGCGCGGAACCGCCGGCAGGGGTTGCTCAGCACGGCTCCACCTCCAGGGCCGGGACGGCGGCGCGGGGCGCTGGCGTGGCGAGCCTGGCGGCGACCCGGCCGGCGAGCTCGATCCGTCCGCGATGGAGCCGCGATTTGACCGTCCCTACCGGCACCTCCAGCCAGGCCGCGGTCTCCTCCAGGCTCCACCCCTGGAGATCGCGCAGCAGCACGACCTCGGCGAGGTCCTCGGACATCGCCTCGAGCTCGCGGTAGACGGCGCGGAGCTGCTGGCGGCGCTGGGCCTCGGCCTGCGGATCGTCCCCCGTGGGCAGCCGCGTCAGCACCTCTTCGGAGACGGCGGCGGCGCGGCGCTCGCGGCGGGCGCGGCGGTAGTGGTCGATACACAGGTTGCGCGACAGGCGGAGCGCCCAGGCGGCCAGCGGCACGTCGCCGCGGTAGAGGCGGAGGCTCTGATAAAGCCGCAGGAAGATCTCCTGGGTGAGGTCCTCCGCGTCCTCGGCCGCCCCCGCGAAGTGGAGGGCCAGGTTGTAGATGCGCTCGCTGTAGAGCGCCAGCAGCTCCTCCCACGCGTCCACCCGCCCGGCGGCGGCGCGGCGGGCGAGCAGGAGGTCGGGATTGGGGGGCGGAGCGCTCATCTACCCATCAAGACGAAATCGGGAGGGAAAAGGTTCTCGGGTCCGCCCGGCGTCAGGGAAACCGGGCTGAGGGGAAACGCTCCGGCCGTTCGTTTCTGCCGCAGGCCCCGATGGGCGGGGCCGGTGAACAGCCAGCAGAGCCGACAAGGAGCTTTCCCATGCAGACCATCCTTCCTCTCATCCCCGGCCGCACCCTCAACCATAACCAGACCGTGATGACTCCGGAGGTGGGCATCACCGTCAACCACAACCAGACCGTCGCGCGCCCGGAGGTGGGCATCAATCCGAACCACAACCAGACCCTGGTCCGCGCCGAGCTCAACGTCCGCATCGCCAACCACAACCAGACGGTCGTCCGGCCGCGGCCGGTGATCGTCGTCGGCTTCGATCCGGGCCTCGCCACCAACCACAACCAGACCGTCGCGCGGCCGGTCCCCGGGCTGGCGTTCAACCACAACCAGACCCTGGTGCGGCGCTGAGGACGTGATGACGGACGTCGGGGAAGGCCAGAGCATGGAGAGCATCCGGCGGCGAGTATGGGCCCTGGGGCAGCGCGCCGAGCGCCGTCAGGAGCAGGGACGATATGGCGCGTCGGAGAGGCTCTACCGCCGGGCTCTAATTCTTGCCGAGGAGGCCTTCCCCGACGACCTCGAGACCGCGGCGCTCCTCAACGGGCTGGGCGTGCTGCACAAGTATCAGGGGCGGTACGACGAGGCGGAGCCGGTCTACCGGCGGGCTCTGGCGATCGTCGAGGCGGCGCTCGGCCCCGACCATCCGGAGACCGCCTCGCTCTACCACAATCTCGGCGGCCTGGAGCACGCGCGGGGCCGCGCCGCCGAGGGCGAGCCCTGGGCGCGGCGGTCGGTCGAGATCCGCGAGAAGGCCCTGGGTCCCGATCATCCGATGGTGGCCGCGGACAAGGCCGCCCTGGCGGCGATCCTCGACGCCCAGGGCCGTTTCGACGAGGCCGAGGCGCTCTACGCGGAGGCGCTGGCCGTCTTCGAAAGGATTTACGGTCCGGAGCACTACGAGCTAGCGGTGAATTACAACAACCTCGCGGCGATCCGCCAGACGAAGGGCGAGGCGGCCGAGGCCGAAACGCTCTATCGCCGCGCCCTGGAGATCAAAGAAAAGGTTTTGGGCGGCGGCCATCCGGACACCGCGCTGACCCTCCACAACCTGGCCACCCTGCTGGCCGGTCTGGGTAGATCAGCCGAGGCCGAGGCTCTCTACGGCCGCGCCCTGGCGGTCTTCGAGAGCAAGCTCGGGAAGGAGCACCCTCATACGGAGGTCTGCCGGGAAGGATTGGAAGCGCTTCAGGGGTGATCGCGAAGCCAGGCCGCGACCTCTTCCGCGTTGCGGTCCGGCGGGAAGACCGGATAGAAAACCTTTTCGATCGCGCCGTCCCGCGCCACGAGGGTGATCCGCTTCACGAAACGGGTGCCCGCCAGCTCGAAGGTGGGGAGCATCAGCGCGTCGATCCACTCGAAGCGCTCGTCGCTCAGCAGCTCGAAGGGGAGATGGAGCCGTTCGACCGCCTCGCGCTGGTACTCCGTGTCCTGCGTGCTGATCCCGAAGACTCCGGCGCCGAGCTCCCGCAGCTCCGCGTGATGGTCCCGGAACGCGCAGGTCTGCGGCGTGCATCCCCGGGCGCCGGGGATCTCGTTCCACCCCGGCAGGGCGTCCCGGTCCGGCCGCCCAGTGTGAGGATAGAGATAGATCACCGTCCGTCCCGGCAGCGCCGAGAGATCGGCCCGCCGTCCCGCTGTCGAGGGGAGGGGGATCGCGGGGAGCCGCAGCCCCGGCAGGTGATCGCAGGCGCCGTCGTCCTCCGGAATGGGGAGGTCGACGGGGAGGGCGTAGAGGCTGTCGGAGCGGGTCATGAGGCCGGAAATTATAACGCCTGGAAATGTCCTGCGGACCAGGGAGATCCACCAGGAGGCTCAATGCAGGTGGGGGTAGCCGCGCCCTTGCGCCTTCCTTTCCCATGAGCGAGGATGGACCCCTGATCTCAAACCGGGATATCGAGGCATCGCCCTTGGGAGGGCGGGGACGAGGTCTTCGGCGGCTATCCCGAGCAGCGGGTCCACGGCTTCACCACCAAGGCGTTCCTCAAGCGCTACGCCCTGCGCCATCTCCCGCGCTCGATCGTCCACCGGCGCAAGCGCGGCCTCTCGGTGCCGCTGGCCGGCTGGCTGCGGGGGCCGCTCCAGGAGTGGGCGCGCGGCCGGCTCTCCTCACGGTTCCTGCTCGCGGCGTGCGTCGAGCCGCGGGCCGCCCTTGCTCTGTTCGAGGAGCACCAGTCGCGGCGGGCGGATCATTCCCGGGCGCTCTGGACGCTGATCACGCTCTCCGAATGGCTCGGCTGGGTGGCGGATTCCCGTCACTTCCCGAACGTATAAGCCAGCGTGTCGTTCGGCACGCTGGCCTGGAACTCGGCCACCTCCTCCAGCTTCCGATCGTCGCTGACGCGGTAGACGTGCCCCGCCTTGCCGCTCACGTTGCCGGGGGCTCCCGGCACGGGCGAGCTGGTGCGGAAGACCAGGATCCGGCCCGGCTCCCAGACCTTCTGGGGCTCCTTGGGAACGGGTCCGAAGGTGACGAGCTCGGCCTTGTTGCCGTCGATGACGGCGACCTGCCGGTAGTCCTTCCCGCAGCCGGTGACGAAGAGAGCGAGGACCAGGGTGAGGAAACAGACGCTTGCGAGAGCGGTCTTGCCAGGCATGAGGGCCTCCTTTCGAGACGCTCGGCGCCAGCCCGCGCCGCCCGCTTCGACCGCCCCCGTTCAGCCCTCGATCGGGGGTCCCCCGACGGCCGGCTGGTGAGCCAGAATCGCGATCTCATTGTACTCCTGAAGAGAGGGAAGTCATATCCTGTGGGCCATGAAAAACGTCCTGAAACCGGTCAGCGCCGCCACCGCCGAGCACTACACCTGGGGGGAGGTCTGTGACGGCTGGCGCCTGTTGAAGGAAGAGCAGCTCAGCGTCATCCAGGAGCGGGTGCCCCCCGGCGGCGCCGAGGTGATGCACTTCCACTCGCGGGCGCGCCAGTTCTTCTACGTTCTCTCAGGGATCGCGACGCTGGAGCTCGCGGACGGCGCGGTGACCTTCGGCGCGGGCGAGGGCGTCCACGTGCCGCCGGGAATCCCCCACCGGTTCCGCAACAATACGGGCGCGGACGTCGTATTTCTGGTGATCTCCGCCCCTTCGACGGAGGGGGACCGCACCCTGGTCTGAGCCTTGATCGAGGAGACGCCATGAGAGCCCGAGCCCTGCTGCTGTTCCTGGGAGTCCTCGCCGGTTGCGCCGCCGCGCCGAAGATCGCCGGCCACCCGGAGCCGGTCCTCCACGCCATCCGGCGCCTGGACGGCCGTACCCTGACGCCCGAGCAGGTCGCGGCCACCGTGGAGCGGCTCATGGCCGCCGGAAAGGTCCCCGGCCTGGCCCTCGCCATCCTCAACGGCGGCGAGATCGTCTACCTGAAGGGCTTCGGCCTGCGGAACGTAGAAAAGCAGCTCCCCCTCACCGAAGAGACCACGATGTACGCCGCGTCGTTCACCAAGGCGATGTTCGCCTGCCTGGTGATGCAGCTCGTCGAGGAGGGGGTGATCGATCTCGACCGGCCGATCTCCGCGTATCTTAAAAAGCCGCTCCCCGAATATGAGAAGTACGCCGACCTCGCGGGCGACGAGCGCTGGCGGCGCTTCACCCCGCGCATGCTGCTGAGCCACACCAGCGGCTTGCCGAACTGGCGATGGATCAACGACGACGGCAAGCTCGACATCAAATTCGAGCCCGGCTCCCGCTACAGCTACTCGGGCGAGGGGATCAATCTGTTGCAATTCGCGATCGAGGAGAGCACCGGGCGCCAGGTCGGCGAGATGATGCAGCGGCGCGTCTTCGACCGTTTCGGCATGACGCGCACCAGCATGGTCTGGCAGCCGGCGTTCGAAACCAATTACGCGCTGGGCTACGACGAGCAGGGAAAAGTGATCGGTCACAACAAGCGGACCGCCGTGCGCGCGGCGGGCTCGGCGGACACCGACATCGCCGACATGGCGCGCTTCCTGCGCGGCGTCCTGCGCGGCGAGGGTTTGAGCCGGCGCGCCCGGGAGGCGATGCTCTCCCCCCAGATCCGCATCCTCTCGGCCTACCAGTTCCCCACCCCCAGGCCGGAGACCACCGGCCGCGACGACGCCATCCGGCTCTCCTACGGGCTCGGCTGGGGGCTCTTCTGGTCCCCCTATGGCAAGGCTTTCTTCAAGGAGGGGCACGACGACGGCTGGGAGAACTACATGGTGGCCTTCGACGGCCCGAAGACGGCGATGATCCTGATGACCAACAGCTCCAACGGCGAGAGCATCTTCACCGAGCTGCTGGCCACCCTGATCGGCGACACCTACACGCCGTCGGTCTGGGAGCGCTACGTCCCCTACGACCAGAAGGCGGCGGGAGCCCCCTGAGGAGAGCGCATGGCCCGGCCCTTGCAAAGTATGTCGGGCGCAGTAGCTGTAAGCAGCCTGACCAGGCGTCCAATCACGCCGAACGCAAGGAGACCGCCATGCTTTTGACCATTGCGATCATTCTGTTCATCCTCTGGGCTCTCGGGTTCTTCGCCTTCCACGTCGCCGGCGGGTTGATCCACCTGCTGCTGGTGATCGCGGTCATCGTGATCATCGTCCACCTGATTCAGGGACGACGACCGCTCTGAGCCCCGCCGGAGCCGGGTGGGGGACTGGGCGCCGCCGCTCCGCCAGGATGGGGACCACCAGCACCGTCGCCGCCACGCAGGAGGTGAGGCTGAGCGCCAGCAGGCCGCCCAGGCGGTGGTTCGCCGGCACCTGGGAGAGGAGCAGGACGGCGAAGCCCAGGACCGTGCTGGCGGCGTCGGTGAGGATGGCGGGCCCGGTCGCCTCCAGGGCCGCGGCGGCGGCGTCCTCACCCCGCAGCCCGCGCCGACCCAGGCGCTCCATCCGGTCGAGGAGATGGATGGCGTAGTCGACCCCCACCCCCAGCGTCATGCCCGCGAACATCGAGGTGGCGACCCCCAGGGGGACCCCCCACCAGCCCAGGGCCGCGAAGTTGAGGAGGACCGCGAACGCCGCCGGCAGCACGCAGAGCAGGCCGCGGCGGAGCGAGCGGGAGAGCCCGGCGGTCACCGCGAAGATCCCCAGCAGCGAGAGGGCCAGCGACTCCACCTGGGTCGTCACCACCCCGGCGATCAGCGCCTGGCTCACCGCCACGTCCCCCGCGAAGCCCAGCCGGGCCCCGTGGGGCGCCAGGTGGTCCCGCTCCCAGGCGCGCAGGGCCGCCATCAGCCGGGCGGTCTCCGCGTAGTTGGAGCCGCGCAGGAAGACGGTCACCAGCCCGCGGGTCAGGCCGGCGTCCACGATCCGGCGCAGGCGCTCCTCGCCCAGGGCGCGCCCGGTGTTGTGCCAGAGGATGTCCGCCTCTCGCGGCGAGCCCGGCAGCCGCCGGGGGCCCGCGGCGTCCGGCCGCATCAGGAAGGCGGCGGTCTCCAGCAGCTCCGCCGGTCCCGAGACCTTCCCCACGCCCGGCCAGCCGGCCAGGAAACGCTCGAGATCCCGCACCCGCTCCAGGGTCGCCGGCACCGCCAGCGGCTCCAGCCGGATCTCCCAGGACACCGGCACGCCGGGGCCGGCGCCCAGCCCGAAGCGCGGCGAGCCGCCGGTCAACGGCCAGCTCAGGGCAATCCGGGGCCCCTCGGGCCGGACGGCCGCCACCCAGGACCCCCAGCGCGGACCGTCGGCGCGCCGGAGATCGAGGAAGCTCCCCGGGAGCCGCGCCGAGGGCATGCCGGCGGCGGGCAGGAGCAGGGAGCGGTCTCCCACCGCCGCGCCGTCCACCGTCCCCGACCGGTGGAAGCCGGGCGCCTCCACCACCACCCGCAGGAGGTTGGAGCCGGCGAAGTCGCGGTCGAAGCGGCGCATGGCGCGGGCGAAGCCGCTCGCCGGCGCGAAACCGTCCACCCAGCTGTCCTGCACCTCCAGCCGCCGCAGGCCGTCGGCCGCCAGCAGCGCGGCGAGAGCGGCGGCGGCCAGCACGGCCCGCCGCCGGTGGATGGCGAAACGTCCGAGGGTGGAGAAGAGCCGCGCCGCCGGGGAGGGGCGGAGCGGCCGGCGGCGGGCGATCCAGCCCGGGGGGAGCAGGGCGAGGGCGGCGGGGACCGCGGTCAGCGATCCCAGCAGGCAGAGCAGGGCTCCGGCCGCCGCGAACAGCCCGAACGCCCGCACCGGCGCCACCGGGGAGAGCGAGAACGACAGGAACCCGGCCGCCGTGGTGGCCGCCGCCTGCAGCACGGGGGACTCCACCTCCGCGACGGCGGCGGCGGCGAGCTCCCCGGCCGTGGCCTCCGGACGCTCGTCCCGCAGCGCCGCGAAACGCCGGAACAGGTGCACCTCGCTCGCCGTGCCCACGGCGATCAGCAGCACGGGCAGCACGGCCGTGGTGAGATAGACGGGCACGCCGAGCCACCCCATCAGGCCGAACGACACGATCAGGCAGACTCCCACCTTGAGCAGAGGAAGGGCGGCCGCCGCCATCCGGCCGAAGGCGGCGAGAAAGACCAGGCCCATCAGGACCAGGGCCAGAGGCACCAGCCCGATCCGCCGTCCCTCCGCGTCCCGCTCTGCTCCCACCCAGGCCGCGGGAATTCCGAGGTCGGCCAGGATGTGGCTGCCGAGCAGCGCCTCGGCCGCCGGCGCGCCCACCACCTCGATCCGGTCGCCGTCTCCGGCGTATGCCTCCGCCACCTTCCGCATGCGCCGGTAGAAGGCCGCCCGGTCCACGCCCGGCGGCACGCCGACCACCACCGCGGCGCTGCGCCCGGCGCGGCCCACCAGGAGGCCGTCCCACACCCCGATGCGGGCGAGGTCCGCGCGCAGCCTGGCGACCTCCGCGGGAGCCGTGGGGAGGGGGTCGAGCAGGGTGCTCCTCTGGAGCGTGCCGGGGCGGAAACGGAAGCCCCGCTCCGTGGCCAGGCTGGTCACGTTGTCCGGACCGACGCCGCCGAGGCGGATCAAGGCCGCGGTCAGATCCCGCACCCGGCGCAGCGTCGGCGGCCGGAAGATCCCTTCCGGACCGTCCGCCCGTACCACGGCCACGAGCGGGTCGCGGCTCCCGGACCACCGGCGGACCTCCCGGTCGTAGACCGCCTCCGGCGCACGAGCGGGGATGAGGGCCCGGCCGTCCATGCGCAGCCCGAGGCGCGCCAGGCCGGGGACCGAGGCCAGGACCAGCAGAGCCACGGCGGACAGCGTCCGGCGCGGGTGCCGGAGGGCGGCTCGGGAGAGCGGATTCACGGGGCGGCGTTCTCCTCGCCAGTCGAGGCCGGCACGGGCCGGCCTCGACTGGCTCCAAAGGGGTCTCTACTTCTTCGTGGTGTTGGTGGTGGCGGTGGCCTGGGTGCCGCTGTTCCCCGTCGCCATCGTCACGGTCCCGGTGGTCGTGCCCGCATAGCCGGCCAGCTTGCCGCCCGCCGCGCCGACGAAGCGGATGCTGTAGCCGACGTTGAACTTGCTGCTCACCGCGTAGCTGCCGTCCGGCTGCCGGGTCAGCGTCGTGCTGCCGGGGCTGGGGAAGCCGTTGGCGGTGCCGCCCACCACCTCGAAGAGGTCGAAGTCGGGATCGCCGGTGATCGAGCCCTGGATGCGCTGCATGTCGGTCTGGAAGCTCTGCACCGGCGCGCCGTTCGCCCGCGGCCCGGTGGCGATCTGCACGCCCAGCGGGACGTTGACGATGCGGCTCCAGCCCGACAGCACGCCCGTGCCGCTCAACCGGAACACCCCGGTCGAGTTGAAATTCTCCACCTCGCCTCCCAGCGGTCCGCCGGGGGAGTTGCAGGGGCCGCCGGTGCTCTGCTCGCAGATGAAGTTCCGGTGGATCGGCGCCATGATGATCGTCGTGCCCGGGGGCAGCCCGTCGGCGATCATATGGAACTGGTCGGGGCTCAGATAATCGCATCCGGCGGGCGGTAGCGTCACCGTTCCCGTGCCGTTGTCGGGCTCGAAGCAGGGGTTCGGGGTCTGAGCCCGAGCCCCTCCGGCGGCCACCATCACGCCGAGAGCCACCAGAGCCACTCCACGCAGCCTCGCTTGCAGTCGTTTCATCCTGACTCCTCCTTCTGCAGCCCGGCCTCTCCGAGGCCGGGTGGTGATGAATGGAGGCGAGCCCGCGGCCTCATGACGCGGGATCCTCCTTTAGAGATTGTGCTTTAACTTAGAATTTGCGAGCCTGTCGGAATGGCAGGCCCGGTGCGTGAAGCTTCGGGAGGCGGAGCGGAGCTAACCGAGTTGGCCTTTGAGCCGCTCGATCTCCGCCTTGAGCCGAGAGACTTCCTGCTCCGCCCGGAGACGCCCTTCCCGGGAATCGAGCAGCCGCTCTCCCGTCGCGGCGTCGAAGAGGCACAGGGACCGGCCTTCCGGCGCCACCGCGAACCGGACGCCGGTCGTCGCCGAGAGGAGGCCCCCTTGGGCATCGGGCGGGATGGGCCGATACCGTCCCGCCGCGTCCAGACGGTACCCGGTCAGGCGGCAGGAGGGGTTGGGAGGATCGACGATCAGGTACTCCGCGATCCCCGCGCGCTCGTAGATCTCGACCTTGTCGTCATGATCGGCGCTCCGGTGCTCGGGCTCGTCGGAGACGAATTCGATGACGAGGACCGGCCGGGTGCCCTCCCTGCGGACGTCGAAGCTGCGGCGGAATCTGGTCTTGTCGCGGACGCCGGGGATCACGGCGACGTCGGGCGACGGGTTGGGCAACCCCCGGATCCTCCAGATGATCTTGAGGTCGCAGGAGACGAACACGTCGGGACGCGACTCGTAGCGCCAGGACAGGATGTCCCACAGCTCATGGACGGCCGCGACATGCCAACTGTTTTGGGTCGCGTGATCCCCCAACTGGGGATCGAGCAGGTCGGCGGCGGTCAGCGGCTCCTCCCGCATCTCGGTCTTCCCGTCCGGCAGCCGGACGACGCGGTACCGCCAGCCGAGACGGAACGGATCGTCGTCCACAGTCTCCTCGCAGGCCGGTGCTTTGCGCGCTGGCTCGCTCATAGGCTCCTAGTATAGGAGGTGCCCCCAGGTGGGGCAAATTTACGGATTTACGTGCCATGGCGCAAGAGGAGCCTTCCTGGAAGCTTCCGCCGGGAATTCCCCTCATATCCGCCGCGTTTTTCCTCCGGGACCACCCCTGGTCCCCTCCCCTCTGCTAGGATAACCGGTCCCTATGGATAGCATCTCCGTCCGCGGTGCGCGCGAGCACAACCTGAAGAACGTCAACCTGGAGATCCCCCGCAACAAGCTGGTGGTCATCACCGGCGTGTCGGGGTCCGGCAAGTCGTCGCTGGCTTTCGATACCTTGTTCGCCGAGGGGCAGCGGCGTTACGTCGAGTCGCTCTCCTCCTACGCCCGGCAGTTCCTCCAGCAGATGGAGAAGCCGGACGTCGACGCCATCGAGGGGCTCTCCCCGGCCATCTCCATCGAGCAGAAGTCGGTCTCCAAGAACCCCCGCTCCACCGTGGGCACGGTGACCGAGATCCACGACTACCTGCGGCTCCTCTACGCCTCGGTCGGCATCCCCCACTGCCCCAACTGCGGCGCCACCATCCGCCCGCAGACCGTGCAGCAGATGGTCGACCGCGTCCTCGAGCTGCCCGAGGGGACCCGCCTGGTCATCTACGCCCCCTACGTGCGCGGCAAGAAGGGGGAGTACAAGAAGCAGCTCCAGCAGATGGCCCGCGAGGGGTTCCTGCGCGCCCGCATCGACGGCCAGATGGTCGAACTCGCCGGCGAGCCCCCCAACCTCGACAAGCAGAAGAAGCACTCGATCGACATCGTGATCGACCGCATCGTGGTCAAGACGGGGATCGGGAAGCGCCTGGCCGACTCGATCGAGACCGCCCTCAAGGTGGCCGGCGGCCTGGTGGTGCTGGCGCCCGAGGGAGCCGTGGAGGAGACCCTCTCCCAGAACTACTCCTGCTCCGAGTGCGGCACCAGCCTCACCGAGATCACACCGCGCCTCTTCTCCTTCAACAGCCCCTACGGCGCCTGCCCGACCTGCTCCGGCCTCGGCACCCTGATGGGCGTCGATCCCGAGAAGATCGTGCCGGACCCCGAGCGCTCGATCCTCGCCGGCGCTGTGGCCCCCTGGCCGGAAGGCTCCAAGTCCTGGCGCCTGAAGATGGTCGAGACGCTCTCCAAGGCGATGGGCTTCTCGCTCTCCACCCCGTGGAAGAAGCTGCCGGCCGAGGCGCGGCGGGTGATCCTCCACGGCAGCGGCGACCAGGAGCTCTCCTTCAGCCTCACCGGCAAGAAGTCGAGCTACTCCTGGACTGGCAAGTTCGAGGGGGTCGTCACCATGCTCGACCGGCGCTACAAGGAGACCGACTCGCCCACCATCCGCGCCGAGATCGAGAAGTACATGTCGGTCCACCCCTGCCCGACCTGCGAGGGGCGGCGGCTGCGGCCGGAGGCGCTGTCGGTGAAGGTGCACGGCCGGGCGATCGACGAGCTGTCGCGCCAATCCGTCTCCGACCTCCGCGCCTGGATGGGCACCCTGCCGCTCGACAAGCGCGAGCGGGCCATCGCCGAGAAGGTGGTCACCGAGATCCAGGACCGCCTCTCGTTCCTCGACGACGTCGGCGTCGGCTACCTGACGCTCGACCGCTCCTCCGCCACCCTCTCGGGCGGCGAGAGCCAGCGCATCCGGCTCGCCACCCAGATCGGCAGCAAGCTGATGGGGGTGCTCTACGTGCTCGACGAGCCCTCGATCGGCCTCCACCAGCGGGACAACGCCCGCCTGCTCGCCACTCTGCAAGGCATGCGCGACCTGGGCAACTCGGTGCTGGTGGTGGAGCACGACGAGGAGACCATCCGCGCCGCGGACTGGGTGATCGACCTCGGGCCCGGCGCCGGCGTGCACGGCGGCGAGGTGGTGGCCGAGGGGACCCCGGACCAGATCGCCAAGGCCCCGAAGTCCCTCACGGCCAGGTACCTGAGCGGCGATCTGGAGGTGCCGGTCCCGGCCGAGCGGCGCGCGGGGCGCGGCGAGCTGGTCATCGAGGGGGCGCGGCAGAACAACCTGCAGGGTCTGGACGTCGAGTTCCCCATCGGCGTGCTCACGGTGGTCACCGGCGTCTCGGGCTCCGGCAAGAGCACGCTGGTGAACGACATCCTGCACAAGGCCCTGGCGCGCCACTTCTACCGGGCGACCGACCGCCCGGGGGATCACGAGCGCATCCTGGGCCTGGAGCAGCTCGACAAGGTGATCGCCATCGATCAGAGCCCCATCGGCCGCACGCCGCGCTCGAACCCGGCGACCTACACCAACGTCTTCAATCCCATCCGGAACCTGATGGCGATGACCCCCGAGGCGCGCATGCGCGGCTACGGGCCGGGACGGTTCAGCTTCAACGTCCCCGGCGGCCGCTGCGAGGCGTGCAAGGGGGACGGGCAGATCAAGATCGAGATGCACTTCCTGCCCGACATCTATGTCACCTGCGAGGTGTGCGGCGGCAAGCGCTACGACCGCGAGACGCTCGCCGTGCGCTACAAGGGGCTGAACATCGCCGAGATCCTCGACCTGCCGGTGGAGCAGGCCTACGAATTCTTCCGCAACATCCCCTCGGTCGAGCGCATCCTGGAGACGCTGAACGAGGTGGGGCTCGGCTACATCCGCCTCGGCCAGCCGGCGACCACCCTCTCGGGCGGCGAGGCGCAGCGGGTGAAGCTCGCCCGCGAGCTCTGCAAGCGCTCGACCGGCCGCACCCTCTATCTGCTGGACGAGCCCACCACCGGCCTCCATTTCGACGACGTCGGCAAGCTCCTCAAGCTCCTGCACCAACTGGTCGATCTGGGGAACACGGTGGTGGTGATCGAGCACAACCTGGACGTCATCAAGACGGCCGACTGGGTGATCGATCTCGGACCCGAGGGCGGGGCCGGCGGCGGCCAGCTCCTGGCGGTGGGAACGCCGGAGGAGATCGCCGCGACCCAGGACAGCTACACCGGCCGCTACCTGCGGCAGGTGCTGCCGGCGCCGAAGGCGAAGCGGCGGGCGGGCGGACGGCGGTAGACCCGCCCGGGGATCGATCCCCCGGGCGGCCCGATCGGTTTTTATTGCGGCTCGTTCTCGAAGAACCACTGCTGGTTGGTCCCGGTGCCGCAGTCCCAGACCTGCACCTTGGTCCCGTTTTGATTGATCGTTCCGAGGTCGGCGTCGAGGCAGCGGCCGCTCGCCTGGTTCACCATCCGGTAGTTGCCGTCATAGAACCATTTCTGGCTGGAGGCGCCCGTGCAGGTGACCAGGTTCACTCCGGTGCCGTTGGTGCCGGCGTGGTCGTCGAGGCATCCCGTCGGAGAGTTGCCGACGATCTGGCCGACACTGGGATTGTAGTGCCACTGCTGATAAATCGACGTGGAGCAGGGCCAGAGCTGCGCGTTGGCGACGGTCCCGGAGTCCAGGCAGCGCGTGCTGGCGCCGTTGTAGACGTGACCGGAATAGAACGTGGGAAGGGCCTGCAGGCGGCGGGCGGCTATCGAGCCCGCCGCCACGATCACCAGGGCGAGGATCAGAACGAAGAACGACGGGCGCTTGCAACGATTGATCATAACGTTTCTCCTTTCAACGGTGCCTCGTGTTTGATTCATCGAGGCTACCCTCGGACGAGAAAAACGTTACTCCTGCCATTTTCAGTGGTCAATTACCTGACCACATGAGCGCAATATCCTGATAGATCGGGGGCAATATCCTGATAAATGGGGAGCAAGATTTTGATAAATCGGTCCGCCCGGGCATGAATGCCCGGGCGGAGGCCTACTCCCCCGGCTCCGACGGGGTCACACCCGGCGCCGGCGGCGCCGGGAGCCGCAGGGCGGGGTCGCCCAGCAGGACGTAGAGGCGCGGCAGATCCGGATTGCCGCCGAGGGTGCGGAAGTCGGCGATGGCGCGCAGCAGGCGGTCGCCGAGCCGCGCGTCGGCCGCGTTGTAGAAGCGCTCGGCCAGCAGCTTCGCCTCGCCGTTGGCGGAGAGGCCCGTGGGGCCCCACACCGCGGCGGCGCCGCCCTGGCCGTCCTTCACCAGCGTCTCTCCCAGCGACGGCGTGCCCGGCACCTCGAAGCGGTTGATGGTGCAGGTCATGGCGGTCAGCACCGGCAGGCGGCCGTTGTTCCCCAGCCCCGGCACATCGGCGCTGGTGAGCAGGCCCCCGGCCGACAGCCGGTCGAGCGCTCCGTGCCCCATGTAGTTGAGGAAGGCCGTGCCGCCCCCGATCGCCGCCATGAGCTGCCCGCGGGCCGCGGCGAGCGGCAGGTCCTTGAGATAGACGCGGTCCACCTGGTACGCCGGCGGCAGATGGCCGGCCACCTCGTCGCTGTCCGCGCCGAAGTCGGCGCCGCGGTCGGTGGCGTCGGCGGTCATCACCGCGTGGCCCGTCCAATTCGCGGGGCTGGTGCTCTCGTAGCTGGTGAGCTTGGCCGTGTAGGCGTCGAGCTCGGCCGCCGAGAGCACCGGGATGCGCCCCACCGCCACCTCGGGGAGGCCGTCGCCGTCCACGTCGCCCAGCAGGCCGTCGGAGGGATAGAGCCCGCTGTCGGTCTGGATCATCAGCGGCGGCACCAGGCCGTCCCCGAAGCCGAGGAGGTTGCGGTAGTCGAAGGTCCCCGCGCCGGCGAGCGCCACATAGCGGGGGCCCTGGCTCCACTGGGTGTGGGCGTAGCTGAGGAAGGCCCGGATGGCGCGCGGATCGGAGACGCCGCCGTTGAAGGTGTCCATGATCTGGTCGAGATCGGCCACGAGCGCCGTCATCCCCTGGGCCCGCCGCGTGTCGGCCAGCCGCTCGGCGGCGTCGCGCATCGCGGCGGGAGCGATCACCAGGTAGTCGGCGCGGTTGGCGGTGGAGAGCAGCGACGGCGCGCTCCACCCCCGCACCGCGGCCGGCGCCACCAAGGCGGCCGGAGCGGCGGCCACGTACTTGCCCGTGGCCGAGGGGACGAAGCGGAGCTGGAAGCCGCCGGCGCCGTCCGGGCCGGCCGTGGCGCCCGCGATCCAGCGCGGATGGAGCGGGTCCTGGACGTCGACCAGCCGCACCGTGGAGCTGGTGAAGCCGCCGACCGACACCCCCGGAGCCCCGCCCGCCGTGAACGCCAGGGCGTCGCCGGCCGCGCGGAAGAGCCGCGGATAGGAGAGGTCGAAGGAATCCACGTACCAGATGCTGTAGGGGGCGCCGCCGCCGGTGACGGCGGTGACGTCCACCTGGTTGCCGCTCTCCTGCAGAAGGCCGGCGGGAACGCTGAAGACCGCCCGCTGGGGGGTGATCCCCGTCCAACTCGTCTCGCCGAGCGGCGTGCCGTTGAGCGACACCTGGGCCTGGTGCTCCCCCGCGAAGCCGCTCGCCGTGGCCCCCTGGAGGTTGACCGCGAGCGTGCCGGCGCCGGCAGCCGCCGCGAGCCCCGGCGCGTCCAGCGTATAGGCGCGGTGGCCGTAGGTGGGATCGTTCCCCTGCAGGAAGTCCCAGAACCAGTAGTCCGAATTGGGATCGGGCGAGATCACGGTGGCCGCGAAGAGGTCCTTCTCGGCGTGCCGGGTCTCGGGGAAGCTGCCGCCGGCCGTGGCGGGAGCCCCCGCGGGCACCGTCTGCATGAGCAGCCCCGGGCCCTTGCTCAGCCGGTAGGCGGCGGTGTCGGTGTAGGGGCTGTCCGGCGCCTCGCCGTAGAAGAAGAGCCCCTGGGCCTTGGCCCCGCCGATGAGATCCGGATACCAGGCGACCGGCTGGCCCGCCTTGATGAGCGCGACCTTCCCCTGGCCGATCGCCTTGACGGCCTCGTCCGGCTTCAGGCCGAGCCAGCTCCCGACGCTGGCGGCGGAAAGGTAGATGAGCCCGGTCTGGCGCACCGAGAGGTGGACCCCGTCCGGATTGGCGGTGGCGGCCGCCTTGAGCGCGAGAGGCTCCAGGGATTCGCCCCGCCGGGTCGCCGGATGGGCGCCGCGCTCGTAGGCCGCGGCGCTC
>JAICSG010001190.1 GCA_025937035.1 Thermoanaerobaculia bacterium
ACCCGACCGAAGAGGTCCCGCCCAAACGACCCTCCCGCCGCAAGCGAACGCCGGATGGAAGCGCCGTGGATGCCATCGCGCCCGCGAAGGGCGACGCCAGGGCCGATGCTGCCGCGCCACCGGCGGAGACCGCTCCAGAGACGCCCGCCGCGGTATCTGGGGTTGGCGGAGTGATCAGTCGAGATGGGGTGTGCCGGGTGCTCGCCGGCCACGGCGAGGAGGCAGGGGAATCTCGGCTCGCGGCGATTCGGCCAGCAGCAGATCCTTGAGCGTGGGACGCGCCGCCTGCTCCAATCGCCGCCACTGGTCGACCGGCACCAGCACCGCTGCCTCTACGCCCCCGCGGGTGATGATCTGGGGGCCTTCCGTGAGGCTTGCCTCCAGGAGCTCGCTGAAACGCGCCTTCGCGTCTTGCACCGGCCATTTCCTCGCGGTCTTCATGGAAGCCATACTACCTCTCGGAGCAACAGAGTTAGAAGCCTGCGCGGCACGGTAAAAATACACGGAAAGATCTCAAGGACCTAAAGGACTGCAAGGACCTCAAGGACAAAGGACAACCTCTTTCGTGTCCTTGCAGTCCTTGAGGTCCTTGCAGTCCTTTAGGTCCTTGGCTCGGTTTTCTACAGCACCCGCCCCTCCAACGCCCGCAGCACCGCATGCGTGCGGTCCCGCGCTCCCAGCTTGGCAAGGATGTTCGAGACGTGGATCTTCACCGTGCCCTCGGCGGTGCCCAGGGCTTCGGCGATCTCGCGGTTGGTGTAGGCGGCGGCCATCAGGCGGAGGACCTCGGTCTCGCGCGGGGTCAGGGGCTCGACGAGCACCGGCTCGGGCGCGGCGGGCAGCGGATGCGCCCGGGCGCCTTCGAGCAGGGCCGCGGTGAGGGCCGGCTGGAGATGGGTGCCGCCGGCGGCCAGGGTCTCGACCGCGGCGACCAACTCGGCCAGGGTGACGTCCTTGCGGAGGTAGCCGCGCGCTCCCTCGCGGATCGCCTCCAGGGCCAGGGCGCGGTCGTCGAAGGTGGTCAGCACCAGGCAGGGGGGCGCGCCGGGACGGTCCCGTAAGGCTCTGAGCACGCCGAGGCCGTCGAGCTTGGGCATGCGGACGTCCAGGAGGACCACGTCCGGGCGGTCCTCCCCGATCCGGCGCAGGGCCTCCTCGCCGTCGGCGGCCTCGGCGGCGATCTCGATGCGGGGATCGAGCTCCAGCAGCTTGCGGATCCCCTGGCGGACCAGGGTCTCGTCCTCCACCAGGAGGGTGCGGATGGCGGCGGTCATTGCTCTCCTGTCGTCAGGCCCCTCTCCGCAGCGGCACCAGGGCATCCACGGCGAAGCCCATCCCTGGCCGCGTCGCCACCTCCAGGTGCCCGCCGGCCCTTTCCAGCCGCTCGCGCATACCGGCGAGCCCCCGTCCGGCCGCCACCTCGGCGGCGCCCCGGCCGTCGTCGCGGGCGCGCACCTCGATCGTCCCCTCCTCCTGGACGACATCGAGCCAGAGGTTCTCGGCCTGGGCGTGCTTGGCCGCGTTGGTGACGATCTCCTGGCAGCAGCGGAGGAGGGTGTGCGCCCGCTCGGGGTCGGTGAGGACGAGTCCGGGCGCCTCGACGTGCACGATCGGGCGGGGGATCGCGGCCGCGAGCGCGGCCAGGGC
>JAICSG010001046.1 GCA_025937035.1 Thermoanaerobaculia bacterium
ACCCTGCACACGGCCAACGCTCCGGTGCGGACCTTCGAGCTCTCCCCCCTGCGGGCCTTCCTGGGCGTGCTCGCCGATCCCAACATCACCTATCTGCTGCTCGGCATCGGCTGGCTCGGCCTGTTCTTCGAGCTGATGCACCCCGGCGCCGTGCTCCCCGGAGTGGTGGGGGCGATCTGCCTGATCCTCTCCTTCTACGGGCTCTCCGTGCTGCCCGTCAATTACGCGGGCCTCGCCCTGATCCTGCTCGCGGTGGTCTTCTTCATCCTGGAGATCAAGGTCACCAGCTACGGCATGCTGGGGGTGGCGGGCGTGCTCTGCCTGGTCCTCGGCTCCCTGATGCTGTTCAAGACCCCGGAGCCCGCGCTGCGGGTCAGCGTGGAATTGATCGCCATGGTGGCGGCATTCTCTCTCCTGGTGGTCGGCTTCCTGGCCTTCATGGCCCTGCGGGCGCAGAGCATGCCGGTGCGCGCCGGGATCGAGGCGCTGGTCCACGAGACCGGCATCGCCCGCTCCCCCCTGGCGCCCCGCGGCAAGGTCTTCGTCCAGGGCGAGCTCTGGGACGCCATCGCCGAGGAGCCGGTGGCCATGGGAGAGCCGGTCGAGGTGATCGCGGTGCGCAATCTCACCCTGGCGGTCCGCCGCCGCCAGGATTCCGTTGCTTAGGGAAGGGTCCTCATGCCATCCATCGGATTCGGATTCATCGCCATCATCTTCATCGCGGTCTTCCTGTTCTTGAAATGGGTGAACGTGCTCAAGGAATACGAGCGCGCGGTCACCTTCTGGCTGGGCCGCCTGTCGCCGACCCCCAAGGGTCCCGGCCTCGTCCTCATCTTCTGGCCCTTCGAGACCATGATCAAGGTCTCGCTGCAGACCGTGGTGCTCGACGTGCCGCCGCAGGACATCATCACCCGGGACAACGTCTCGGTGAAGGTGAACGCGATCGTCTATTTCCGCGTGGTCGATCCCGGCCGGGCGATCGTGGCGGTGCAGAACTACCTCTACGCCACCAGCCAGCTCGCCCAGACGACCCTGCGCTCCGTGCTCGGCCAGGTCGACCTCGACGACCTGCTGACCGAGCGCGACAAGCTCAACGCCAAGCTCCAGGAGACCATCGACCAGCACACCGATCCCTGGGGGATCAAGGTCTCCATGGTGGAGGTCAAGAACGTCGACCTGCCGCCGGACATGCAGCGGGCGATGGCCAAGCAGGCCGAGGCCGAGCGCGAGAAGCGCGCCAAAATCATCCACGCCGCCGGCGAGCTCGAGGCTTCGGTGAAGCTGGCCGAGGCGGCCAACATCATCTCCGCGAACGCGACCACCTTGCAGCTCCGCTATCTGCAGACGCTCACGGAGATCTCGGCCGAGAAGAACTCGACCATCATCTTCCCCTTCCCGGTCGAATTCATGAGAGCCTTCATGGGGAACAAGACGTAAGTGGGAGCGTGAACGTGTCCGAGCCGCATGAGCCGAGCTATTACGAGATCGCCCTGACCAACCGTCAGGTCATCGTCGCTTTCGTGATCCTGTTGACCTGTGTCGCGGCCGCCTTCATCTCCGGCGTGTGGGTGGGCCGCGAGAGCACCGCCCGCGCCACGCAGGAGGCGATGGTCCGCACCACTCCCCCCGCGCAGCCGGAAGGGAAGAACCTGGAGGAGCTCGACTTCTTCGATTCCCGGGCCAAGAAGGGGAAGGGGGACAAGGGGGCCAGGCGTCAGGAGGCGGCCGCGAGCAGCACCCTGGCCGAGGAGATGAGCGGCCAGAAGACCGCCGCTCAGACGCCCCCGGCCTCTCCTCCACCGGTCCAGGAGCAGCCCGCGCCGGCCGCCCCAGAACGGGGTCAAATCGCCGAGGAGGCTGCCGCGCCCGCCCCCGTCCTGCCCGATCCGGCGCAGGAGCGGCGCAACCGCCGCAACAAGGCCCGCAACGCCGCGGCCGAGGAGGCGGCCGCGCCCGCTCCGGCTCCGGCCCCTGCGGCCCCC
>JAICSG010000825.1 GCA_025937035.1 Thermoanaerobaculia bacterium
CAGGACGGCGATCCGGTGGTGTCGCGGATCAATCCGCTCTCGCCCGAGGACGATCTGAAGACCGTGTTCGATCAGACTCTGCTCCTGCTCGCCGGCGAGCGCGACACGAGCGGCCTGGAGCCCCTCCACCGGAAGTACGACGACGAGGCGGTCCGCGCCGGCCTCCGGCTGGCCAACGACATCCTGGAGGGCAACCCCGTGCCGGGGCGGGCCTACAGCGGCCTGCCGCTGCTGCACTACACGGGCCCCGAGAAGATCAAGCAGGTGGTGCCGGTCAAGGACCAAAAAGGGAATGTCGTCGGCGGCAACGTCGACGTCCACCAGGTCTGGTTCGATCAGCGCATCGAGTCGGACACCGCGTTCATCGACGCCAGCGCCGTGACCGTGAAGAACCCGGACGGGAGCTACCAGGACATCCCCTGGACGGTCACCTACACGGTGGACGTGCTGAGCCGCGGCCGCGACGACTTCTCCCCTTACGTGATGTACATCGACCCGCCGACCAAGAAGCCGGGCATCGGCATGGACCAGACCTTCTTCGACATGGAGGACGGCACGCGGACGGTGTTCCGCATCAAGATGGCGCCGGCCGACTATCTCAACCTGGTCTACACCTGGGGCTGGCGCATGCACCCGCCGCGCGCGCAGGTGATGGAGAACGCCGGAAAAACGATCAATTACGGCGGCACCGTCCCCGCCGTCTGTCCGGCGGAGTACCAGGGCAAGACCCTGCCGCAGCTCGAGCAGGCCGTCTTCTGCCTGCCGGATAATCCCGACTGCACGCAGGTGCGCTGCGGGCCGGACGAGCCGCGCTTCACGCCCGACGGCAAGCCCACCCCGTGCGAGAAGCAGAAGCTCTTCGCCATCTCGAAGCTGGGCGACCTGGCGCCCGAGAAGCGGATGTGGCACGCCGTGAACGACGCCCGGCAGGCGGCGGACCGCCGGGACTGGAGGAGCGTCGAATCGATCGTCCGCACCCGCGCCCTGCCGGCCTACTTCGACTGGCTCGACCGCAACCAGCTTCCGGCCGGCGTCACGGTGGACAAGGACTCCGACGTCACCCTCCTCTACGTGAACAACTCCACCTACGGCGAGCTGACGAACGGCGCCTGGGGGCGCTGGGACGCCTGGGAGCAGCGCCCCAAGAAGCTCAAGGTGACGGTCTACAACGGCGACAACTTCGTGCACTCGTACACGATCGCCGACTTCGGCGGCAACCGCGGGTGGGAAAACCAGTTCAAATCCTCCGTCAAGGTGGCCGGCTCCGGCTGCTGGTTCACCTTCGGCCGCAACTGGTGGTGGATTCCGGTGGGCGGGCCGGTGAACCCGTTCGTCTGCGTGGCGCCCACGAGCGGCCTCACGCCCGGCGTCCACAAGATGGAGATCGAGCTCAATTTCGATCCCTCCCGGCGGCTGCGGTTCTATCAGTTCGATCCGTTCCATCATGACGTGGCGATCTATTCGATCCATTAGCGCCCTGCTGCTCCTCGGGGCCGCCGCCCTCCAGGCGCAGCCGCGCTACGTCCGCTCGGAGGTCCGCGTCCCCACCCCCGCCGTCACGCTGATCGATTCGCGCGGCGAGCGGGTCCCCCTGGCCGCGGCGCTCGACGCGCCCGGTCCGGTCGTCCTGCAATTCATCTTCACCACCTGCCCCGCCGTCTGCCCGATGCTGAGCGGGTCGCTCGCCGGCGCTCAGGGAGAGATGGGAGAGAAGACGCGCCTGGTCTCGATCTCGATCGATCCGGAATACGACACGCCGGCGCGGCTGCGCGAGTACGCCCGGCGCCTCAAGGCCGGGCCCCGGTGGCGCTTCCTCACCGGCGACCGCGACGGCGTGGCGGCCGTCCAGAAGGCCTTCGGCGCCTGGCGGCCCAACAAGATGTCGCACGAGCCGCTGACCTTCCTGCGCGCCGCTCCGGGGGAGCCCTGGGTGCGGCTCGCCGGCCCGGTCACCGCCGCGGACCTGATCGCCGAATATCGCCGGCTGGCCGGACGGTGACGCCTTGAAAAGCCTCGCCGCGGCGCTCCTCCTGCTCGCCGCCGTCTCGCCGGCGGACCCGGAGCCCGGCCGGCGGATCTATCAACAGGGGACGGCCGGACAGCCGGCCTGCGCCTCCTGCCACCGTCGGAGCGGCTTCGGCACCAGCGAGGGCGGGGTCTACGTCCCGCGGGTGACCGGCCCGGCCCTGTTCCAGCCCCGCCAGCTCCGCCGGGCCGACCTGTTCCGAAACCATTATCAGGAGCCCCAGACCCAGCTCTACCGGGAGCGCGTGCGCGATCCGCGGCTGCGCCCCGCCTACACGCCGGAGACCCTCGCCGCCGCCGTGCGCGAGGGGCGGGACCCCGCCGGCCGGACGCTCGATCCGCTGATGCCGCGCTACCGGCTGAGCGATGGGGAGATGGCCGCCCTCACCGCCTATCTCCGGGGGCTCTCCGCCGCGCCGTCGCCGGGCGTGGACGGCGAGACGATCCACTTCGCGACCGTCGTCACGGACGGCGTGGACCCCGGCCGGCGCGACGCCATGCTCGGCGTGATGCGGGCCTACGTGCGCTGGAAGAACGCAGAGACCCGGCATTCGGCGCAACGGGTGGGCTTCTCCCCCTGGTATCGTGACGAATTCCAGGGCGCGTACCGCCAGTGGCGGCTCCACGTCTGGGAGCTCCGCGGCCCGGCCG
>JAICSG010000252.1 GCA_025937035.1 Thermoanaerobaculia bacterium
AGTTTTTCTCGCTCGGCGTGGACGGCCTGTTCAGCGATTTCTCGGATACGGCCGTCAAGGCCCGCGAGGCTTGGAGCAGACATTGAGCTTGACCCTGGAAGAGATCTCGACCGGTACCGGCCATGAGCGGGTCGTCCTTTGCCGCGACCCGGAAGCCGGCTACCGGGGAATCATCGCCGTCCACAGCACCGCGGCGGGGACGGCGGTCGGCGGCACGCGCTACTGGCGCTACGACCGCGAGGAGGACGCGCTGACCGACGCTCTGCGTCTGTCGCGCGGCATGACCTATAAAAATCTCATGGCCGGTCTCCCCCTCGGCGGCGGCAAATCGGTGATCCTGCGCGGCGCCGAAGACCGGGAGGCGGTGTTCCGCGCCCATGGCCGGGCCATCGAGCGGCTGGACGGGCTTTACATCACCGCCGAGGACGTCGGCACCAGCCCGGCGGAGATGGAGATCATTCGCCAGGAGACCCGGCACGTGGCGGGGCTGCTGGGCGACCCTTCCCCCGACACGGCGCGCGGCGTGCTCCGCGCCATGGCCGCCGCGGCCTTCCATCGCTGGGGCACGGATGACCTCGCCGGACGGACGGTGGCGATCCAGGGGTGCGGCAACGTCGGCTTTCATCTGGCTCAGGGCCTCGCGGCGGCCGGAGCGCGGCTGATCGTCGCGGACGTCGATCCCGGCCGCGTCCAGCGGACCGTGGGGGTCACCGGGGCCCACGCGGTCGAGCCCAGCGAAATCCTGAGCGTCGAGGCGGACGTCTTCGCTCCCTGCGCCCTGGGAGGCATTCTGAGCGAGGAGACGATCCCTCGCCTGCGGGTGGAGATCGTGGCCGGCGCCGCCAACAATCAGCTCTGGGAGGAGGCCGACGGCCGGCGCTTGAGCGAGCGCGGCATCCTCTATGCACCGGACTACCTCGCCAACGCGGGCGGCGTCATCGGCGGCTGCCGGGAGATCCTGGGCTGGAGCGAAGAGGAATCGAGGCGCCGGATCGACGGGATCTACGATACCCTCCTCGACGTGCTCCGGCTCGCCCGGGCGGAGGGGCTCCCGCCCCACGCCGCCGCGGACCGGCTGGCCGAGGAGCGCCTGGCAACCCTGCAAGCGGAGAGGAGGCAGCGATGAGCCTGGAGATCCGGAACGACGAGAAGAACCGAAAGTTTTACGCCGACGTGGAGGGCCACGAGGCGGTGATCGAATACGTGAGGATGGGCGACGCCTACAACCTCCTCCACACCTTCGTGCCCGAGGAGCTGCGCGGCCGGCACGTGGGAGAGGAGCTCGTGCGCGGCACTCTCGATCAGATCAAGGCTCAGGGAGCTACTTTCCTGCCGAGCTGTCCGTTCGTGCAGGCGTTTGTGAAGCGTCATCCGGAGTATCAGGAAGCGGTGGCCTCACACACGTCTGGAAGCTGAAGGCGTAGGCCCGGGTCCCCACCCGCGGGAACCGCAGCGCCAGCCGCCGCCGGCGGAAGATGTCCGAATCGATCAGGCTCACCAGCCGCGCCCGCTCCCAGACGGCGAAGGTGCGGCCCTCGCGCTCCACCACGTCCGCTCCCCGCTCCTCCGGCGGAACGGGCGCGCCGTCCACCTCGATCTCCAGCTCGCCGTCCGGCGCCAGCACCAGGTTGACCCCCGCGGCGTCGCAGACCAGATCGAGCCCGGCGCCCGGCTCGCGCGATTCCAGATACTCGGCCTCATGGAGCCAGAGCCCCCGCGCGCCGAACATCCCCGGCAGTGGTGGCTCCCCTCCGGCGTGGCACACCTCCTCGCCCGGACGGTACCCCTCGGCGGCCATGAGCCGGCCGCGGTGGAAGCCGAGGTGGGTCTCGCGGGTGGCGGCGTGGCAGACGGCCCCGGGCCGGTCCTCCGGACGCACCGGCTCCAGGATCTCCGGCAGAGGCTCCGTGTTCCCCGCCTCCCGCAGGAGCTTCTGGATCCAGTCCTCGGTCTCGCCGTAGGCCCCCTCGCCGAAGCGCTCGTAGCGCAGATAGCCACGGGCGTCGATCAGATAGAGCGCCGGCCAGTATTTGTTGGCGAAGCGGGTCCAGGTGGCGCGGTCCGCGTCGAGCAGCACGGACCAGGAGACCCCCAAGTCCTGGACGGCCGCGGCCACCAGCGCCGGATCGGCGGACATCTCGAATTCCGGCGTGTGCACGCCCACCATCGCGAGACCCTGGCCCCCGTAGCGCTGGTGCCAGGCCTTCAGATAGGGCAGCGTGCGCAGGCAGTTGACGCAGGTCGATTCCCAGAAATCGATCAGCACCACCCGCCCCCGCAGACCTCGGATCGACACCTCCGGCCCCTGCACCCAGACGCCGGGCGCCAGCTCGGGGGCTCGCAGGGGGACGGAGATCGGGGGCACGGAAGGGAGAGCGCCGGGCCCGGTAGGTGTCCGGACCCGGCGGGAAAGGCCCGTTCTACTCGAACGAGACCGTCATGTTGTAGGTGTTGCGGGTCGAGGAGCTCAAGGTGACCTGCCAGTAGACGAAGGCCGGCCGGCTGCCGTCATTGGTCAGCGAGATCGTCTCGGAGTTATCGTGCCCCGCCGAGGTGGTGACGGCGTCGCCCGCGCAGCTCGTGTAGCCCGCCAGATCGATGTCGCCGTTGCCGTCGTCGAACTCCACCGTGACGTCGACCGTGCGGTGCGCCGGCACGCTGACGCGGTACCAGTCGGGGTCGTTGATCTTGACGACACGGTTGGTCAGCCGGCCTGCCTTCACCACGCGCGCCTTGCCGCAGGAGTTGTTCGGCTCCGAGCGGTCGTCCGCTCCCTTGACCAGGAACTTGCGGATCCTCGTGTAGGTGTTGGTGAAGGCGCCAAAGCAGTCATAGAGGTCCGACGGGCCGACGCCGCAGGCCGAGGGGCCGAAGAAGAGCTGGCCGAAGAGCTGCTGGGTGTCGTCCTTGTAGATGCCCGAGCCCGAGGAGCCCCCCTCGGTGACGCCGTCGGTCCAGACGATGCGGACCAGCTTGATGGCGTTCGTCCCCGCGTCCTGGTTGCAGATCTGGCTCTGGTCCTTGAAACCGAAGCTGATCCGCTTGTAGTCGCCCGCGGGATGATGGATCACCGTGCTGTCGGTGCCGTCCGGCACGGTCTTGCCCGTCCAGCCCTCCCAGTAGAGGTTGTCCGGCAGCGCGCCGTTGATCAGCAGCAGCGTGTAGTCGGAGGTGGGGCTGGTGGAGACCAGGGTCGCGCCGCTGGAGGTCGGCACGCTGCTGAGCGACGGCGGATTGCCGTTGCAGGCCGAGGTCTGGTAGAGCCAGAAGAACTCGGCGGACGACGCCCCGCCCCCCGTGCTGATGCAGTGGTTGGCCGTCAGGAAGTAGGGGGTGAAGTCCTGGGCGTTGGTGTTGAGGAGCTGGCCGGAGCAGAGGAAGCCGCTGCCGTCCTCCACGAACTCCACCAGGGAGACGCCGCGGGCCGCGTCGGCCCACTCGGGGTGGCAGGTCACGTCGTTCTCGCAGGAGCCGGCCTGCTTCTCGTGCACCAGGCTGCGCGCCATCTTGTCCACCGGGTCGATGTAGGCGTGCTGCAGACTGTCGATCTGGAACGGCAGCTCCCGGGAGGCCCCGGCGGGCGCCAGATACTCGACGCGGACCCGCTCGCCGGCGAACGTGCGGCTCCAGAAGTCGCCGGACGCGGCCGGGGAGGCCTCGTGGAATTCCACCTTGCGGTCGGGGTCGAACTGCGCGAAGCCGTTCCGGGCCACGCCCTGGACCGCGCCGTCCGGCGCGTAGAGGGCCAGCTCGGCGCCGGCGGGCAGCCGGAGGCTCTTGAAGTGGAGGCGCAGGCCGAGGGCGTCGGGCGAGACGATCTCGGCCGCCCACAGGCGGGCGCCCCCCGCGAGGTCGAACCAGTTGCCGTCCGGCGCGGAGACCTTGACGGCGCGGCCGACGCTGAAGCGCAGGGTCTTCACCCGCAGACGCTGGTTGACGGCGTCCTCCTTGAGCAGCAGGTCCTTGTCGACGGCGGACAGCCGGACCTCCGGCAGGGTGCCGAGATTGACGCCCATCTTCTCCGAGGGGGTGGGGCGAACAGCCTTCACGGCTTTGGGGAGCGACTGCGGCGCCCGGATGCCGAATGTCTCGTCGGCGGCCGGCGCCGCGGCCCAGCCGGTGGCGCTCGACGCGAGCAGGGCGCCGAGCCCGATCGCCAGCGCGAGCCGTCCCGCCTGACGCCTGGGAGCGAAGAACCTTTCCATCCTGATCTCCTTTCGAGGTGTTGCGGGCGGCGCCTGCCACCTCTATAAACGCATAGCAGTTTACCACTGCGTCTCCGGAGGGCCTACCGAAGCGGAGAGCGGTAGCGGTACAGCAGGCGGTCCACCGTGAACGGCAGCTCCCGGGAGGTCCCGCCGGAAGGTGACAGATATTCGATCCGGGCGCGCTCGCCCGCGATCGTGCCGGTCCAGAATTCGTTCCGGCCGGCCGGAAGGCTATCGTGCAGCTCGCGCGTCTCCTTCACGGAAGGCGCGTAGACGGCGAGCTGGGAGCCGGCCGGCAGCCGCCCCTTGAAGTGGAGACGGAGACCGAGGGCACCCGTGGCTGTGATCTCCACCGCCCAGAGGCGGCGCCCCCCCACGAGGTCGTACCAATGGCCGTCGGCCGCCGAGATCCGCACGTCGCGGACCACGCCGTCGCGGAGGGCCTTCCCCCGGCCACCCCGGCCTGTATCCGCCTCGTCCTCCCGCAGCAGCCTCTCGCGGTCGATCGCCGGCAGCCGGACCTCCGGCACGTCCCGGAGCTCCACCCCCATCCTTTCGGAAGGCAGGGGCGGGACCGGCTTCTTTTCCTGGCGCGCCGGCGGACCGGGGGTCCCGAGAGTCTCCGGCGGCTGGGCCCTTCCCGCCGCGCTCCACGCCAGCAGGAGGCCGAGCCCGGCCGCGATCCACCGTCTCTTCACCGCGCCGCGCCCAGCACGTACGCGGGATCGTTGGTGGCGTTGTTCACGACCTGGCCCGCGGCCAGCAGCTTGCCCGACCGCACCATCGCCTCGACCGTGAAGCCCCCGGCCGTCCCCGCCGCCGGCAGCGGGTGCTGGCTCGGGCTGAATTGGCGGGCCTTGCCGGCGCCCAGGGAGACGCCGTCGAGCCGGCCGAGCACCGTGCCGTCGAGCGCCCGGTAGATCAGATCGTAGACTCCCGCGTCACCCGACGGATTGAAGAGCCAGAGCGTGGTGCGGTAGGAGGCGTCCTGCCGCAGGCCGGTCAGGACCACCCTCTGCCCCGCCCCCGCGGCGTCGCCGTCGCCCTGCGCCATCATCGACTGGCCGAACCGCCGGGCGGGGTTGGCGTTGTTGTAGCTCTCGCCCTGGAAGACCGGCAGGGCCCCGGAGGGCTCGCGGCTGACCAGGGTCAGGATGCCGATGGCGTTCGAGATCCCCCACTGCCCCTGGATGACGTCCGTCAGCCGCCGCGTCTCCCCGGGCTGAAGGGTGATCGACACCGGCGCCGTGGGCTGGCCGAGGGGGCCGACGCTGGTGAACGTGAGGTCCGCGCGCAGCGCCTGGGCGCCGGGGTTGGCCAGCACCGCGTCGCTCCGCCAGAGGGCGCCGAGAGGTCCCGGCGCCGAGAGCGCGCCCACCAGCCAGGCCCGCGAGGTCTTGGTGACCGCCGCCTCCAGGAACGACGGATCGTCCGTGGCCAGCCGGATCACCGAGGCATACGGATAGAGCGGCCCGCCCGAGACCGTCTCCACCTGCACCCGGTAGTCCTTCCCCGAGACGCCGAAGGTGCCGCGGATCTCCGCCGCCTGGAACTGCTTCTGGCCGTAGGGGGCCACCGTCAGATCGGACGAGAGGGCGATCTGCTTCCCCGTGGCGTCGAAGAAGCGGACCCGGTAGGTCGCGGCCGTCGCGTTGGGGTTGGTGACGCCGAAGTACGACAGCCGCTCGCCGTCGTCGCTCAAGCCCACCAGATTCTGTGTTCCCGGCACGGTGCCGCCCAGGATCAGCCCGGGCACCGTCTGGCCGAACCGGGAGCTCCCCTGGAGCGTGGTGTTGAACGAGGCCACCACCGGCGCCACGGTGGCCGTCCCCTGCGGGGTGACGGTGAAAAATCCGCTCAGGTTTCCGAGGCCGAAGAGGTCCTTCAGCACGTCGGCGACGAAGAGGGTGGCACCTGGCGCGATGGTCCGCGTGGCCCGCGGCGGATTGGTGTCCGGCAGGCCACGCTTGCGGAACTCCAGCGTCACGTCGACGGCCGCGCTCCCCGGGTTGTAGACGTAGAGATCGGTGGTCTGCACCAGCGCTCCCGTGGTCTCGGCGATCCAGGGGATCAGCACTCCGGGTGGTGGTGGC
>JAICSG010000020.1 GCA_025937035.1 Thermoanaerobaculia bacterium
CGACGAGGTTGGGGAAGGTCTTGAGGGGCGCCGTGCCCTCGGCGGTCCCGTCCGAGCGCCAGAGGGCCTGACCCCCTCCGGTCGGCAGGTAGGCCGCGAAGTAGAGATTCCCCTGGAAGGCGGTCAGGCCTCCCGGAGTGGCGCGGGTGGCGTTCAGGCCCGGGAAGTCGGTGACCGCGGTGGCTCCCTGGAGAGAAGGGTCCGTCCGGTAGATCTGGTAGTCGAAGTCGTCGGAGCCGGGTTTCAGGGCCACGAAATAGACCCGCGAGCCGACCTGGGTACACTCGGGGTCGTTGGTGGTCCGCGAGCCGCTGAAGACCCGGACGGTGCCTCCCTGGGTTCCATCCGTGCGCCAGATCTCCCCCGTCGAGCCGTAGTTTTCCGCCAGGAACCAGAGGTTGGAGCCGACGACCCGCAGGTATTTCAGGGTGTTGAGCTCCGCCTCCGCCGGCAGATCGATCACCTTGCCCGTCCCCTGTGGCGTCCCGTCGCTCCTCCAGAGCTCGGCGGGGGTGGAGCCGCCGCGGGCCACCACGAAGAAGAGCCGATTGGCGAAGGGGGTGAAGGAGCTGAGCTGCCGGTCCTGGAAGGTGGCGAGCAGGGTCGCTCCACCGCCCGGCTGGAGGACCCAGAGCTTGTCGCCGTTGAAGGGATTGGGGTCGAGCTGGGCCAGGAAGGCCTTGCCGCCGGCGCTGGCCAGGACGGAGGAATGCTCGCTGCAGAACAGGGTCGGCTCGTCGGTGGCCCGGGCGGTCTCGCCGCCCACGCGGCTGTACCAGACCCGGCGGATGTCCCCCTCGCAGGCGGTGAAATAGACCCGGTTCCCCACCGCCACGGCGTCCGAGACGTCGGCCGAGATTCCGGCCGTGCCCGCCGTCGCCTGCCGGGTTCCCGCCGGGGTGCCGTCGCTCCGCCAGATCTCCTGGTCGTCGCCGAATTCGGTCCTTGCCGCGGCGTAGAGGGTCGTCCCCAGGAAGGCGATGTCGGGGGCGCGGTCGAGCCGCTCCACGACGTCGAGATTTGCGACCCTGCGCGTCCCCTGGGAGGTGCCGTCGCTCCGCCACAACGTGGAGCTCGAGCCGTTGTAATAGACCCCTCCCGGACCGGCGGCGAGCTCGGACTGCAACGCCCCGCAGGCTCCGGTACAGACCGGCCGGATGCCCTGTGGCGTGCCGTCCGCCACCCAGAGCTGAGAGCTCTCCCCCGAGGCGGAAGCGCGGAAGAGAAGCTTGCCTCCCACCGGGAACAGCGCCGGCGAGGCGTCGGACGAGTAGAAGTTGCAGCTCGCGCAGACGGGGGCCGTCGATTCGGGCGTCCCCTGAGTGGACCAGAGATTGAAGCCGTTCAGCCCGTCGGTGGCCCAGAAGACCACGCGTCCATCGAGCAGGGCGAGGGAGCCCGGCCGCAGGCCGCCGTCCCCGAACGTGTCGTCCCAGTTGAAGGGGTCGTGGAAGCCGAAGTCGGTGATCCGGACCGTCCCCGGGGAGGTGCCGTCGCTGCGCCAGAGCTCCGCGCCGTGCTCGGCGTCGTCGGCCACGAAGTAGATCTTGCCCCCCAGAGCCTCGAGGAACAGGGTCTGGCGGAAGGGCTGGGCGGGGGCGAAGTCGGTCAGGGCCTGGGTGCCCGCCGCCGTGCCGTCGCTCACCCAGAGCTCCTCGCCCGCGGTGCCCTGGGCCAGGAAGAGGACCTTCGTCCCCAGCGCGGCCAGCCGGCGGGGAGTGCTCTGGAGCTCCTTGACCAGGACCGTCCCGTCGGAGGTCCCGTCGCTCACCCAGAGCTGGTCGAAGAGAGTGAAGAACACCCGGTCGCCGGCGATCGTGAGGTTGCCGGGGCCGAAGGTCGCGCTGGCCGGCTGGACGGCCCGTACGAGCCGCGTCCCCTCGGGGCTGCCGTCCGTGCGCCAGAGCTGGCACCCCTGCTCGCCGCAGCCGGAGAAATAGACCACGTCGCGGCCGAAGGCGACCGGCGGCGGCTCCTCGCCGTTGAGGTCGAACCGCAGGAAGATCTGGAACCGCGGATCGGGCAGCAGGAACGTGCCTTGGCGCGTGCCGTCCGACCGCCAGAGATAGTGGAAGCCCGACGACTCGAAATCCTGGCTGGCCAGGCCGAACAGCAGGGAATGGGCGGTGCCCAGAGGGACGGGCTCCGAGGAGCAATTCCCCGGGCAGAGATCGGCCAGAATCCGGGCGCCGGTGCCGCTGCCGTCCACGCTCCACAGCTCCCATCCCGAGCTCTCCTCATGAGCCCGGAAGAGGATCTTGCTCCCGAAGGACGCGAGGCCGTTCGCGGACAGGCTCTGTGCGTAGCCCTGGCCGGGGTTGATGTCCTTGACCAGCGATGCCGTCTGGGCGAAGGCCCCCGAGGCGGCCAGCAGGAGGAGGGGCAGCAGCAGGCGCAAGCACGTCCGTCTCATTCGATATCTCTCCTCGGCGCGGTCAGAAGGCGGAGCTGTCGCCCACGCTGGCGAACTGGCCCTTGGGGTTCATGTAGATCTTGACGTGGCCGGTCAGGGTGTCGGTCACGGTGAGCTTGTACTCCACGTTGGAGAGCGCGCCGTAGTAGACCCAGAAGTGGCCGTTCACCGGCGTGCCGTCGAGCACCTTGAGGACCGTCTCGACGTTGGCGGCGTCGAAGAACCAGAAGTAGCCGGTGTCGCCGCTCAGGGGCACGGCCGTGCCGGACCCGGTGCGGCCGGAGAAATCCTTCCAGGAGGCCTCCACGGCGAAGCGCCCGCCGTTGAGGCAGAGGCGGCCGGAGGACGGCACACAGGTGCCGGTGGCGGCCGTCCCCTCCACAGTCCGGGGCCGCGGGCTCGCCGCCGCCACGGCCGTGGCGGCGTAGGCGCCCAGGGGACCGAATCCCTGGGTATCGCCGACACTCGCGAACTGCCCCAGGGGGTTGAAGTAGCGGCGGGCGAGGCCGGTCTGGGTGTCGGTCACCGTCAGTGTGTACTCGACGTTGCTCAAGGCGCCGTAGAAGACCCAGAAGTGGCCGTTGTTGCCGCGGCCGTCGAGCACCTTGACGACGGTCTCCACGTTGGCCGGATCGAAGAACCAGAAGTATCCGGTGTCGGCCGAGAGCGGCACCGCGTGGCCGGTGCCGCCACGGTTGGCGAAATCGCCCCAGGAGATCTCCACCTTGAAGCGGCCGCCGTTCAGGCAGAGGGCCGTGGCCGAGGGCTGGCAGGCGGGGCCGCTCAGCGGCAGCACCCAGAGCTCCTCGCCGGTGACGCCGTCGTCGGCGGTGAAGAAGACGCGGTCCCCGGCCAGGGTGAAGCGGCCGGGAGAGGACGACGCCCCCTCGGGCGCGATGTCCTGCAGCAGCCGGGTGCCGGCGGAGGTGCCGTCGCTCTGCCAGAGCTCGAAGCCGTGGACGCCGTCGTCGGCCGAGAAGAGGACCCGGCCGCCGATGTTGAGCAGGCTGGTGATCCCGGAGCTCGTGGGCCCGGGCAGGATGTCGCGCAGCAGGGTGGTCCCGGCGGCGGTGCCGTCGCTGCGCCAGAGCTCGCGGCCGTGGACGCCGTCGTTGGCGGTGAACACGAGCCAGGGACCGACCACCGTGAGGCCGGAGAAGGGCGGATCGATCGGATCCAGATCCTCGGAATCGAAGTCGAAGGTCTTGATCAGGACCGTCCCGGCGGCCGTCCCGTCGGTCCGCCAGAGGCTCGGATGATCGGCCGGATTGACGGCGAAGAAGTACAGGCTCCCCTGGAAGGCGGTCAGCTCCCCAGGGTAGGCCCGATCGAAAGAGTCGGGATCGAGATCGCGGACCAGCCCGGTGCCCTGCGCCGTGCCGTCGGTCTTCCAGATCTGGGGATTGTTGTCGCCGTCCGGCCCGAGGAAAAAGATGGTGCCGCCGATCGGCGTGAACAGGGGCTCTGGCCCGAGATAGTGGTCCCCGAAATCGACCGCCTTGCGGGTCCCCGACTGCGTGCCGTCGGTCCGCCAGATCTCGCTCCCGTGCTCGACGCTGTCGCCGATCGCGAACCAGATCTCGGAGCCGATGGTCCGCGGGCCCGAGATTCCCTGGAGGTTGTCCGGCAGGGTGATCACCTTCCCGGTGCCCTGGACCGTGCCGTCGCTACGCCAGATCTCGACCGGCCGCGGGCTCTCGAAGTCGGTGACGACGAAGTAGAGCCGGTCGCCGAGGATGGTCCGATAGGAGATCCGATCGTGGCCCGTGAGCGAGGTCAGCTGCAGGAGGGTGCCGTCGGGGGAGATCCGCCAGAGCTGATCGGGGTCGAAGTACCCGGGATTGGTGAAGAAGGTCACTCCGGCGGCGCTGACGGGGTTGATCTCGGTGCCGCAATTCCAGAGCCGGTCCGGAGATTCCACCGTGCCCCCGGCGGTGCCGTCGCTCCGCCAGAGCCTCTGCAAGCCCAGGTCGCAGGCGGTGAAGACGGCGTTGCTCCCCAGCGCCGTCAGGTTCGCGATCTGGGCGGAGCCGTCGCCGCGGGCGGCGTCGGTGACGATCCGGGCTCCGCCCGGCGTGCCGTCGCTCGACCAGAGCTCGACCCCGTATCGCGCCCCCGGGTCCCGGGCCGCGAAGAAGAGCCGGGAGCCGATGGCCGCCAGGCTGGGTCCGATGCCGAAATCGCTGTTGATATAAGGAGCCGGGGTGGAAAAACGCCGTGTCCCCGCCGGCGTGCCGTCACTTCTCCAGAGCTCGCTGGCGCCGCTGCTCTGGCTGGGGCTGACCACGAAGAAGGCGGAGCCGAGGAGGGGGATCGGCTCGGAGCGCGCGCCGTCGCAGGGCCCGGGACAGAGGTCCCGCAGCAGCCCGGTGCCCGTGGCCGTGCCGTCGGTCGTCCAGATCTCGGCGCCATGCGCGGTGTCCTTGGCCTGGAACAGTACCCGGGTACCGACCTTCACCAGGGCCGCCTGGGGGCTCGAGAACGAGCAGTCGGAGCAGAGCGGCGCGGTCGACTCCGGGGTCCCGGTGGTCGACCAGGGGCGGAAGCCGTTGACCCCGTCCGTGGCCCAGAAGACGAGCCGGTTGCCCAGCAGCTCCAGATTGGAGGCGAGGAGGCCGGTCTCGTCGAAGGGATCGTCTTCGTCATGACCGAAGGGGTTGAAGTAGCCCATCTCCGTGACCCGGAGGGTGCCGGTCGCCGTGCCGTCGCTCACCCAGAGCTCCGCGCCGTGGGTCACGTCGTCGGCCACGAAATAGATCTTGCCGCCGAGCGGCTTGAGCCAGTAGGTCTGCGCGAAGGGGGAGGGCGCCTGGAAGCTGGTGAGCACCCGCGTGCCCGCGGCCGTGCCGTCGGTCGTCCAGAGCTCCTCCCCGTCCGCGCCGGGCGCCGTGAAGAAGAGCTTGTCGCCGAGCGCCGACAGGCGGCTCGGATACGAGGAGAAGGTCTGGACCTCATGGGCCCCGGCCGCCGTGCCGTCGGTGACCCACAGCGTCATCTGCACGGTGTAGAAGAGACGCTTGCCGACGGCGGTGAGGCGGAAGGCGCTGTACCCGGTGGCGTCCCGGGGCTGCAGCAGCCGGGTGCCGGCGGCCGTGCCGTCGCTGCGCCAGAGGCCGCACCCCGAGCCCTGATTGCAGCCGGAGAAATAGAGCACGTTCCCCACCGTCGCCGTGTCGACCCCGGTGTCCGTGTCGAAGAACGGAGAGACCGGATCCTCCACGCTCGGCAGGAGATAGGTCCCCTCCCGGGTGCCGTCCGAGCGCCAAAGGAAGTCGCCGTCATCGTGGATGTACTGATTGACGAATTCGATGCCGAGGACCGCCGATCCCAACGTGCCGAGGATACGGGGATCCGAGGAGCACTGGCCGGGGCAGAAGTCAGCGAGCATGCGCGTGCCGCGCCCCTCGCCGTCCGAGACCCACAGCTCCCGGCCTGAGCTGGGCTCCTCGGCGCTGTAGAAGAGCTTGCCCTGGAAGGCGAGCAGACCCTGCGGCAACGAGCTCGGCAGCGAGGACGGCGACGGAGCGGTCTGCACGATGTCCCGGACCAGGGACGCCGTCTGGGCCCGGAGGGAAAGCGTCGGGAGGAGAGCGGAGACGAGGAGTAGACGCGAGATCCTGACTGGCATGAAATCCCTCCGGAGAAGACGGCCGGCCGGGCCGGAAGCCGAGCGATCATGCATGAATGGCGATCCCAGTCATTGTATTTCATGCCGGCTCATGCCAGGAGACCCCCTTTGGCAGAATTCAGTGTTGTAGTAGGCTCAAGGCATGACGATCGACGATGAGGTGCGGCGGGCGACGAAGTTGCTGGAAACGGTCATGCAGGCGGCGGGCCTGACGCGGAAGGACCTCGACCAGCGGTTGGGAGCGGGGCCGGGGTACGTCAGCCAGGTCCTCACCGGGCGGATGGAGCTCAAGCTCCGCCACGTCCTGGCGATCCTGCGGGCGCTGGACGTGGAGCCGAGCGTCTTCTTCCAGACCCTGTATCCGGAGAACCGGCCCGCGACGGACGCCGTGGTGATGGAGGAGTTCCTCCGCCGGTTCCAGAAGCTCGGCTTCGGCCCCCCCACGGCGCCGCCCGCGGCTCCGGCCCTCGACCCCCAGGACCTGGAGCGGATGATCCAGAACGCCGTCCGCGCCGCCATGAGCGGGGCCACCGGCGGGGGAGCGGGGGCGGGAGATCCGATACCCCCTCCTGAAGACGCGAAACCCCGGGGTGGACGGAAGCCCCGGGGTGGAAGCAAGGAGCCGGAGAAGGACTAGCCCAGAATCTGCTCTTTGTAGCCCAGCGCGCTCAGGAGCTCGGTGCCCGCGGTGCGGAGGAGAGCCTCCGTCACCTGGCTCTTCTTGAGCGCTTCATGCACGACGAGCAGGGTGCCGATCACCTCGCGATGAATGCCGAAAGAGCGGAAGGCCCCGATCGTCTCCTCGATCAGCGGCGCGATCTCCGCGTTCCGGCCGGTCCGGAGACAGAGGATGGCCAGATCGATGGACACCATCGCCACATAGCCGGGCATCCGGACCTCTTCGTAGCTCGCCAGCGCTTCGCGGAAGCACCGTTCAGCGCGCTCCTCCTCTCCCTCTCCGAGCGCGGCGGCGATGCGGCCTTCCAGCCAGACGCACTTGATGGCGTCAATCCGCTCGATCTGGGTAGAGAAGAACGCTTGGCTGAGCCGGAACAGCGAATCGGCCTGGGGGGGCTGCCCGCACTCCACGAGCGACCAGATCAGGTTGAAGACGCCTGTCATGACGAGCTTGGGATCCCGCGCGGCGTCGATCATGGCGAGCCCCTGGGTGAGGAACGGAATCCCCTCCTCGGCTCGCAGGGCGTTGATCAACGAGAATCCCTTGCTGATCAGGGCGCCTCCGATCAGGTGCCGGTCTCCCGTCTTTGCATAGATGGCGTAGACCGCGTCGCGAAGCTGCAGGGCTTCGTCATAGCGGCGCAGATCGGTGTAGAGGGACGCCGTCAGGTCCATGAGATAAGCCAAGAGCCGGGGGGAGCCGGTCCCCTGACCGGCGCGATCCACGGCGGCGGACAGGGTCGCCTCGGCGTCCGCGACGTTATCCACGATCCGCTGAGAGTTGCCGAGCTCCGCGAGCGCGTACGCCTGGAGGTCGGCCAGGGCGGCGGGCTCGGACAAGCCAGGCTGCAGCCTTTCCGCCAGGACGACGGCCATCGTCGCGGTCAGGACCATTGACTCAGGGTCGGTGTGGCGAAGAGCATGGCACCTCTCGATCAACCATTCGCAGCGGGCCCAGTCCCGCCCCTTGGCTTCGAGAATGGAGGCTCCCGGAGCGGGAGGCTTCGAGGCGGCCGCCTGCTTGACGGCCGAAACGGCGGGAACCCGGCGCTCCTTCTCCACGGCTCGCGTGGCGGCATAACGGCGAGCCGACGCGAAGGCCTTGAACAGGGGGAAGTCGTATTCGTTTCCGGACGACTCCGACGAGGGCTCGGGGAGCTGTGAAGGCGCTCCGAGCATCACGGAAGCCAGCGGCTCCAGCTTCCTCTGGCATTCGGCGCAGCCGTGGATCAAGTGAGCCAGGACCGGCGCGGCCTGACGCGGAGACATCTCCCCGAGCAGAAAGCGATCGAGCTCGTCAGGGCTGGGATGATGTCTACGGCGATCTCCCTCATCCATTGGAAACCCTCCCACAGAAAACAAAGTTCCCGTAATTCTCGCACACTTTCCGTCTACGCAAAACGGCAACTACGAGAATCCAGCGTAGCTCAGGAGTGGCCATTGGGGTCGACCCCAATGCTGACGTCCATGCTGGGGCTGGAAATCCCGCTGGTCGTCGAAACGGTTGAGGAGGAGGCCGCTTTGGCTCGACCCTCCGCCTGGGAGGAGCCCCCCAGGAGGTTTACGATCCAGGACAGCATCGTGTCCAGGAGAGTGGGAGCGGTCGCGGTGGGTTTGGCCGGATGCCGGGGAGCCGCCGCCGCCGTCGCCGGCAGCGCGAAGCCCAGGATCGCCAGGAGCACAAGGACGGCTGTCAGGCGTCGAATGACGAGGGTCCGAGACATCGAACATCCCTCCTAGCAAAGCGGCCGTGGATCCATCCACGCCGCTGGAATCTCCCAAATCAGGTCAGATCTTGAAAGGCATCTTAGCACGTCTTCAGCGTCCTGAAGAGATGCCTTCAACTAACCATAGTGCTGCCTGGGGGGGAAAATGAGCCTATCTGTTCAAAGAATCTTCCCGGTCGGACGCAAAGATGCCGCTTCCTGCCCTCCCGGAGAGGGTCACGACCCCTGAGCGGCGGAAACAGGCCGCCCTACCCCGTGAACTTGTACCCCAGCCGGTGGACCGTGATGATGTAGCGCGGGTCCGAGGGGTTGTCCTCGATCTTCTTGCGGAGCTTGGCGATGTGCATGTCCACCGTGCGGGTGAAGGGGATGGCGTTGTAGTCCCAGACGGTGTCGAGGAGCTTCTCGCGGGTGATCACCTCGCCGCGGTGCTGGATGAAGAAGGCGAGGAGCTGGAGCTCGCGCGGCGAGAGGTCGACCGGCTGCCCCCCCTTGTGCACCTCGTGGCGCCGGAAGTCCACCGCGATGTCGCCGAAGCGGTAGACCTCGGGCGGGGCCACCTGGGCCCCCGGACGGGCGCGGCGCAGCACCGCCTCGGCCCGCGCCAGCAGCTCCATGAAGCCGAAGGGCTTGGTGATGTAATCGTCCGCCCCTACCTTCAGGCCCAGCACCTTGTCGATCTCCTGCCCGCGGGCGGTCAGCATGATGATCGGCACCGCGCTCCCCGTGCCGCGCAGGTGCTTGCAGATGTCGAGCCCCGTCATCTTCGGCAGCATGACGTCGAGCAGGATGAGGTCGGGCGAGTCGGCGGTGGCGAGCTGCAGGCCGGTCTCGCCGTCCTTGGCCACCGTCACCGAGTAGCCCTCGTATTGAAAGCCGTCGCGCAGGGCGATGGACATGGCTTCGTCGTCTTCGACGATCAGGACGTGGGTCGACATAGATCAGGCCTCCGAGGGCTGCTCCCGCGGGGCGGGAGCGGCGAGCGCTACGGGCTCGGATACTTCGATGGGCAGATGGATGGAGAAGGTGCTCCCTTCTTCCGGACGGCTCTCGACCGTCACCTTGCCATGGTGGGCCTCCACGATGTGGCGGACGATGGCGAGCCCCAGGCCGCTCCCCTTGACGTCGTGCACCAGGCCGGTGCTCACGCGGTGGAAGCGGTCGAAGATCTTGCGCTGCTCGCTGCGCGGGATGCCGATGCCGTGATCGCGCACGGAGAGGACGACGAAGTCACCGTCCCGCCGCAGGGAGACGTCGATGTCCCGGGCGTCCCGCGAGTACTTGACCGCGTTGTCGAGCAGGTTCGAGAGCGACTGGCCGATGGCTCCGGCGTCGATCACCACCGTCGGCAGCGGGGCGTCGATCCCCTCCAGGTGGAGGCGGAACCCCTCCTTGCGCAGCCGCACCTCGAAGCTCCGCAGGGTGGCCTCGACCACCTCGCGCAGGTCGGAGCGCTCGAAGCGGTAGGTCTTGCGCCCGGACTCGATGCTGGCGAAGTCGAGGATGTTGTTGATGAGCTGGGTCAGCCGCCGGCTCTCGGTCTCGATGAAGTCGCCGTACTCGCGGGCCTTGTCGACGCCGCCGAAGCGGCCGAGGCGCAGGAGCTCGCCGAAGACCCGGATCGAGGCGAGGGGGGTGCGCAGCTCGTGCGAGACGTTGGAGACGAACTCGTTCTTCATCTGCGAGAGCTTCATCTCCCGGGAGGCGTAGCGCAGGGCCAGCATCAGGCCGCAGAGGAGGACCGCGGAGAGCGCCGCCGAGAGCCCGAGGTTGACCGCGAAGTTGCGGTGCGCCACCTCCGCCGCCGTGGCGTGGCGGGTGGCCAGCGCCACGCTCCAGTCGGTGAAGACGAAGCCGAACGGCCGCCGGGCCTCGGTCCGCCAGAGCTCGGTGTCGGAGAGCGGATCGGTGGAGTAGATGATCCGCCCCTGGCTGTCCTCGACGGAGATGATCGGCCCCTCGCTGCGGTCCGAGAGCTCGGAGAGGGCGTCACGGATGGCCTTCGGCAGCACCTTCTCGCGGAAGTAGCGCTCGTCGAGGATCATGCCGGCCAGGCCCACCAGCCGCGAGGAGTCGTCGGTGACGGGGTAGAGGAGGATGCGGTAGCTGGGATCCTTCTCCTCGACGAACAGCCGCACGTGCTCCAGCACGCCGTCCCGGTGGTAGAGCGCCTTCCAGGGGGCCACCGCCACCGAGACCGCCCGCGCCTCGGGGGAGTCCTCCGGCTGGGAGAAGGTCGCGTAGGCGGGGGTGAAGAAGAGCGGCTCCTTCTCGTCGCGCAGGCTCATCACGAACAGGCGCGTCACCCCCACCACCCCCCCCTTCTTCTTGAACAGGTGGGCCGCCCGGTCGAGCTGGTGCTGGGTGAAGACGGTGGGCTGGAGGTCGAGGACCTGGCCGGCGTCGGCGTAGGAGTACTCGACGTTCTTGGAGACCGCCTCGAGCAGGCTGGCCACCTGGGCCTTGTGGGCCCGCTCGGAGAAGGTGTCGAGCTGCCGCAGCCAGCGGTATTGGAGCCCGAGCAGGATCGCCAGCGGCAGCAGCACCGCCACGAATCCGATCCACCAGTTATAACGCTTGCTCAAAGCTCTGATCTGCATGGCCGGCGCGGAAAGTTTAGAGCAGATCCACCGGCCACCCTTTCCATTTTACAAATAAGTTACGACCTTTTACCTTACGTTGAGGACCCCTGTTGTCTTCCGGCTTTATTCTTTTCTTGCAACCCGAGACACGCGCCCGCGGGGGAGGATCCTCATCCTCTCCTCCAAGGTCCCCGCGGGCCACTTTTTCTCCCCTTCCTCATCCCGCGGTCCTCATCCCCACCTTGACGCAGGCCCGGCCGAGATAGATCTCGTCGCCCGGCTGGAGGCGCACCCCCCGGCGGTCGTTGGAGCTGACGTCGATGGTGCGTCCGCCCCGGTAGATCCGGGTGCCGGAGGCGTTCTGCTCGGCGCGCAGCCACCACCCCCCGCTCTCGGCGTCCCAGGCGATGCGGGCGTGCTCGCGCGAGACCGTCGAATTGATCTCTCCAACCTCCAGGAAGGCCACGTCATTCCGCCGGCGCACCCGGCCGTCCGGATCGGTGACCTCCTCCAGCCGGCCGAGGTAGACCCGGGGGGCGTCGAGCTCGTAGACCCGCTGCGTGGCCACCCCCTTGAGCACCGTCAGCTCCAGGCTGGGCCGCTCCCCGCCGGCCGCGGCGGTTGGGGCCCCGGGAGCCTGGGAGGCCGTGGCCGAAGTGGCCGAAGCCGCCGGGGCCTCCTGGTTGAGATATTCCACGTAGAAGCGGCGGTCGCCGTAGCGGGGGTGGGTCTCCTCGTCGAAGACCACCTCCACCGCGAAGCCGGCCGGCAGCGGGCAGCCGCGCTCGGCGAGCCGCCCGGCGATCTCCCGCTGGAGATCCCACGCCTCGCGGACCACCGCCTCGAAGCGGACCCGCTCCTCCGGATCGGGCACCAGGAGGTGGACCCGCAGGTGGTTGTACGGGTAGATCTTCTTCCCCTCGCCCACCGCCACCACGTGGCTCTCGGCGTCGTCGAGGATGGCCCGCCGGATCTCCAGCGGCGAGGTCCCCCGCATCCAGGGCTTCAGCAGGTCGCGCATCTTGCCCATCATGTCGTTCATGGCACGCCTCCCGCCTTGAGTATCCCCAACTGGGCCGCGGCCTGCACGATCTCCCCGGCCGCGGGCGCGGCGAGCCGGCCGCCATAGCCCCCGTGCTCCACGATCACCCCGAAGGCGATCCGCCGGCCGCCGGCCGTCTCGTAGGGAGCGTAGCCGATGAACCAGGAGTGCGACCCCTTGTTCTGGACCTCGGCCGTGCCGGTCTTGCCGGCGACCGGCGGCGAGACCCCGGCCAGATACTGCTTGCCGGTCCCCTCGGTCACCACCCGGCGCATGGCGCGGCCGAGCATCTGGGCCAGATTGGGCTCCAGCACCCGCACCGGCTGCCCCCTGCGGGTGTTGCCCGCCCCCTGCACCCAGTGCCCCTCGGGGCTGGCGCCGCCGTCGGCGATGGTCGCCGCCACCCGGGCCATCTGGAAGGGCGTCGCCACCACCTGACCCTGGCCATAGGAGGCCTGGGGGAGGGCGTCCTTGAGCTGCTTGGCCGTGTTCGGCTTCGCCACCGGGATGCTCAGGGCCTTGGCCGTGGCCAGCAGCTCGTCCGCCCCCACCGAGTAGGTGGCGAGCTGGGCGAAATAGGCGTTGCAGGAGACCACGATCCCCTTCTCCAGGCTCACGTCGCCGTGCGGCACCTTGTCCGTGGGATCGTCGCGGATGGGCTTCCCCCAGCCCTTCACGTAGTTGCCCACCCGGCCGTCCGGGAGGAGCTTGCAGGTATAGATCTGGCTGGCGAGCTGCGGATTCTTGCGCAGGGCGGCCATGGCGGTGACGATCTTGAAGGTCGAGCCCGGCGGATAGATGCCGTAGCGGGCGCGGTCGATCAGGACCGGGGTGGTCTCCTCGCTGCCGCTGGCGACCTGCACCGGGAGCTGCGCCGGCCACGGATAGCTCACCGAGGCCAGGAGGTCTCCCGAGGCCGGCTCGATCACCACCGCGGCGCCGCCGAACCCACCCTGGCGGGCATATTTGGCCAAAGTGTCCGCCGCCCGGAGCTGGAGACGGACGTCGATCGTCATCCGCAGGGTGCGGTCGCGGCCGAGGATCGCCTTGACCGCCGGGTGCTCCGGCTGCCAGCGGTGGCGGAGCAGGGGGATCAGCTCTCCATAGTCGCGCTGGAGCTCGCGGGTCTTCTGGCCGTTCGGCTGCTTGACCTCGACCGCCCCCGCGAAGTCGTCGTACCCCTGGAGGAGGACGCTCGCGTCACGCTCGGCATAGGAGGTGTTGCTCGCCGCCCAATTGGTGCGCGAATTGAGATCTCCCAGCAGGTGGAAGGTCCGGCCGCCGAATGGATAGATGCGGGTACCGGGAGCCAGCCGCTCGTCCCTGGCCGGCAGCACCGCCCCCAGCCGCTCCAGGACGGCGCGGTTGCTCTCGATCTGGCCCAAGTCGCTGGTGGCCAGGATCACCCCGTTGCGGTCGACGATGTCGCCGCGGGGGATCGACTGGGCGATGTCCACCAGCCGGGGGTTGTACTCGAAGCGCCGGAAGCCATCCCCCTGGAGGGTCAGGGCGCCGCGGGTGAGCACGCGGTCGGCTTGCAGCACCTGGACCTGGGCCGCCCGCAGCACGATCAGGAGGAAGACGGCCGCCAGGGCCATCCCGGCCCAGCGGGCCGCCCCCGCGAACCGCCGGTTGGCCGCCGCCGTCTCCGCCACCCCGGGGCGGGCCGAGACGGCGAGGATCATCCCGAAGATCAGGAAGTTGGCCAGCATGGCGGTGCGGCCGGAGCTGAGGAAGGGGGAGACCACGCCCGAGAGCGGCAGCACCCCGAGGACGCCCCCCGCGATCAGCAGAGTCTGCACCGCCGTAAGCACCGACAGCCCCAGGGCCAGGAAGAAGCCGTAGGCCGAGCCGGCCCGGAAGGCCGCCCGGAAGCCCCGCCAGATCAGCAGCGCGTAGAGGGCGAGCACCACGATCAATCCCAGGAAGCCGAGCTGCTCGCCCACCGCCGCCAGCACCAGGTCGGTATGGATCTCGGGCACCCGCTGCGGCTGCCCCAGCCCCAGGCCGGTGCCGGTGAGGGCGCCGCCGGCCATCGACCAGAGCCCCTGCGCCAGATGGTCGCCGCCGCGGAAGGAGTTGTCCCACGGCGACATCCACATGGCGAGCCGGCCGCTCACCGTGGCGGGGTAGCCGATCTTGTAGGCCACCGCGAACGCCGCCACCAGCAGGGCGGTCCCCACCAGGGCCATCCACGGCTTGCCCCGAGCCACGCAGTAGAGGGTCAGGAACAGGAACGACAGTATGAGCGCCGGCCCCAGGTCCCGCTGGAGGAAGAAGAAGGTGAGCACCAGCCCCATGGCCAGGAGCGGCGGCAGCAGGTATTCGAGCTTGGGGATCTTCAGGCCCAGCGGCAGGCCGGCCCGGGTCTCGGCGATCTCGCGCAGGAATTCCCAGCGGTCGAAGAAATAGCCGGCCAGGAAGAGCACCACCAGGATCTTGATCGCCTCCACCGGCTGCCAGCCGAACAGGTTGACCTTGGCGTCGCTCCCCCCGGGGCCGCTGCCGAAGAGGATCAGCACGATCGACAGGGCGAAGGCGGCGAGCAGGGGGAGGAAGCTCATCCGCCGCAGAGGCGAGCGCTCGGCGTCGAACAGGCTGCCGGCCAGCAGCAGGGCGGCTCCGAACAGCACCCCCTCGGCGAAGCCCCGATAAAGGGGAAGGTCGCGCAGGGGATCGCGGACGGTGACCATCATGGCCAGGCCGATCCCGGAGAGGATCAGGATGGCCGGCAGGATCAGCTCGTCCCCGGCGAAGCGCCGCAGGCGCCAGACGGCGTGGACGGCAACGAAGGCGACGAGGAAGACGGCCGTCCAGAGCCAGAAAGAGGAGCGGAACTGGCCCGGCGTGCGCACCACCAGCCGCGGCTTGACCGTGCGGAGCTGCTGGAGGGAGAGGAGAGGGAGGGAAATTTCTCCCTGTAGCCCCTGGGCGCCGGCCTGGCGCCGGGCCTCCAGCCGCTCGCGCAGGCTGGTGAGGCGGCGGTCGCCGGTGATCTCGGAGGAAGAGACCCGGATGCGCTCGATCTCGCCCACATTGGGGAAGGCCCCCTCGTGGGCCCGCTTCCAGATCGCCTGCGCCGCGAAGGTCCGCTCGGCCGAGCTGTCGAAGACGTCGAGCACCGGCAGGAGCTGGTCCGAGCTCTTCAGGTCGTTGAGATCGACGATCTGCCCCGCCGCGAGCTTCGCCGCGTCGTCCGCCAGCGGCTTGGCCATGGCCAGATAGGCCAGGAAGAGCCCCAGGAGCACGACCAGGGCC
>JAICSG010001152.1 GCA_025937035.1 Thermoanaerobaculia bacterium
GAAGGACCAGGAGCTCTCCCCCTTCGAGCAGTTCCTGCTGGCCCGCAACGCCTTCCTCAACTTCGCGGTGGACTACGCCAGCCGCAACAAGGTGACGGCCAACTGGAAGCCGGACGCGAACAAGGTCCTGGCCGAGTTCAGCCAGTGGCTGATCAAGGAGAAGCTGGCCACCCAGGAGGAGATCGACAAGAACCTCACCAAGCCGGAGGTCCGCGACGGCTCCATCCTCCAGATCCGCGCCGAGATCGCGAACTCCACCGGCGGCCAGGAGGCGCGCCACCGCGTGCTCTCCGAGGGGGACGTCCAGCTCCAGCAGGCCCTCAAGCTCTTCGACCGCGCCGCCAACATGTACGCCCAGCGGCGGGAGAAGGGCCCGAAGGTCGAGCAGGGGGCGCAGTCGAAGGGGCTGTAGGGCCCTCACCCAATCCTGAAGCGGAAAAGGCCGGCGGAGACGCCGGCCTTTTTGTTTGTGCCCTAGAGATTTCCGGCGCGCTTTCCGGGCCGAAGGCCTGGGCTTCCTCAGCCCAGCCCAACGGGCTGGGTCTGGGCGGTCCGAATACCCATCCCAAGCCCCAACGGGGCGCGATAATCAATGCTGAAGGGTAGCGCGGCCCTTCAGGCCGCATCGGATGGTCGTCATGCTTCTAAGACCCAGGGCGTTGCCCTGGGCTGAGGGAGGGCGGCCCTGCAGGCCGCAAAGACGGGCCTGGCGACTCCGCCGGCCCTACTCCTCCACCCCCGCCCCCGCCACGTCGATCTCCTCGAAGTAATCCGGCTTGACCAGCACCTCGCGGGGCTTGCTCCCCTGGGAGGGGCCGAGGAGGCCGTCGCGCTCCATCATGTCGATCAGGCGGGCGGCGCGGGAGAAGCCGATCCGCATGCGGCGCTGGAGGAAGCTCGCGGAGGCCTGGCGCTCGGCCACCACCAGGCGGGCCGCCTCGTCGTAGAGATCGTCGTCGTTGTCGCCGCCGTCGCCCCCGTGAGCGCCGTCCCCCTCGGGGGCCTTGAGGACGTCCGGATCGAGCTCCGGCTTGCCCAGCTTCTTGAGCCAGCGGATCAGCGCCGCCGTCTCCTGCTCCGAGATGTAGGCGCCGTGGAGGCGCATCACCCGCGAGGAGCCGGGGGGCATCATCAGCATGTCCCCCTTGCCCAGGAGCTTCTCCGAGCCTACCTGGTCCAGGATGGTCCGCGAGTCGTGGCGGCTCGCCGTGGCGAAGGAGATGCGGCAGGGGAAGTTCGCCTTGATGGTGCCGGTCAGCACGTCCACCGACGGCCGCTGGGTGGCCACGATCAGGTGGATGCCCACCGCCCGGGCCATCTGCGCCAGGCGGGCGATCGAGGTCTCGACCTCCGAGGAGGAGACCATCATCAGGTCGGCCAGCTCGTCGATCACGACCACGTAATAGGGGAGCGGCTTGAGGTCCGCGGCGGTGAAGAGGCCGGCGCCGTCCTCGGAGAGGGCCAGGCGCTGTTGCGTCTCGGGGTCCGAGATCGCCCGGTTGTAGTAGGCGATCGAGCGGACGTGCACCTCGGCCAGCAGGCGGTAGCGGCGCTCCATCTCGGCCACCGCCCAGCGCAGGGCGTTGGCCGCCTTCTTGGGGTCGACCACCACCTCGCACTTGAGGTGGGGGATGTCGGCGTAGACCCCCAGCTCAATCCGCTTGGGGTCGATGAAGATGAACTGCACCTCGTCCCGCGTGGCCTTGTAGAGGATCGAGGTGATCATGCTCTGCAGGCCCACGCTCTTGCCCGCCCC
>JAICSG010000812.1 GCA_025937035.1 Thermoanaerobaculia bacterium
GTATGAGGAGGGGCTCCTGGATATCGAGGGCTTTTCGCACCTCTACGTGCTGTGGGTCTTCGATCGCGCCGGGGCGCTTCCCGAGGCCTGGGTGGGCACGCCGCCGGCGGACGACCGGCCGCATGGGGTTTTCGCCACCCGCTCGCCGCGCCGGCCGAATCCGCTGGCTTTGACGGTGGTCGAGCTCCTGCGGCGCGAGGGGCGGGTCCTCCACGTCCGCGGCGTCGACATGCTGGACGGCACGCCGGTGCTCGATCTCAAGCCCTATCTCTCCAACGTCCCGGCGGAAAAGCTCCGCCGCGGCTGGCTGGCGGAGGCCGAGGCGCGCAGGAAGCCCTGAGACAGGCTTCTCCCGCCATTGACCCACCCCGGGCCCGCCGTTAGGATCTCAAATTGTAGAGATCGCTGGTTTCCATCCGATCCGGCAGAGAGGGAATCCCGATGACGACCAACTGGCTCCGGCTCGCCGTGGTCCTGCTGTGTGTGGCCCCGGCAGTCGCCCAGGAGCCGCCGCCCCCGGCCAATACCTTCTACGAAACCGCCACGGTGCGCGAGCGTCCCCTCGACTCCGCCACGGCCTCGGTGACGGTGATCGACCGCGACACCATCGAGGCCTCCGGGGCCCGTACCGTGGCCGAGCTGCTGCGTCTGACCCCGGGCGTCGACGTGACCACCAACGGCACCCGCGGCGGCTTCACCACGGCCCAGATCCGCGGCGGCGATCCCAACTTCACCCTCGTCCTGCTCGACGGCGTGCCGCTCAACGATCCGACCTATCAGGTGGGAGACGCCTTCGATCTGGAAGGGCTCTCCACGGCCGCCATCGAGCGGATCGAGATCGTCCGCGGCCCGCTGTCGGCGGTCTACGGCTCGACCGGTCTGGCGGGCGCGATCCATATTTTCACCCGGGAAGGGAAGCCGGGCGCGATCAGCCCGGAGGTGGAGGTCCTGGGCGGGAACGGCAGGCTGCGGGGCACGGACGCGAGCCTCTCCGGCGGCCTCGGCCGGTCCCCGAAATCAGGGAGTGACGGCCGGGGCACCTGGTTTCTCGGCTTGTCGTCGGAGCAGCAGGAGCACCTGGTGGCCGAGGAGCGCTTCCGCCAGTTTTCCGTGTTCGGCAATCTCAACCTGCCGCTGGGGGAGAGAGCGCGCCTGCTGCTGCGCACCCGCCACGCCGACTGGGAGGGGGACGACTATCCCGACGCCTCCGGGGGGCCCATCTACGGCTCGGGCCTGCTCCGCCATTCCGATCACAAAGAGTCGAGCCTGGGCGGCGAGCTCGATTTCGGCCCCGACGCCCGGCACCGGCTGACCTTCGCCGCCTACCGCCACGACCTGGACACCGACAGCCCGGCCGTGCCGCCGCAGGTCCCGCGCTCGCGCCAGCAGAGCGTCTACACCACCACCCGCCTCGGCTGGTCCTCGCTCCTGTGGGCGGCGAAGGGCCTGCAGTGGACCGGCGGCGTGGACGTGACGCGGGAGCAGGGGGACAACGACAGCGTCCTCTTCCTGCCGCCGTTCCTGGGCGGCGCCGTGCCGGGCGACTACCGGATCACCCGCACCCTGCCGGGCGCCTACAGCGAGTTGGTGGCCGACCGCGGCACTCTGGCTCTGGAATTCGGGCTGCGCGTCGACAAGCCGGAAGGGGCGGACGCGCAGTGGAGCCCGCGCGCGGGCCTGAGCTGGCGCCCGCTGGACGGCCCCGCCCGCATCCACGCCTCCGTGGGGCGGGCCTTCAAGCTGCCCAGCTTCTTCGCCCTGGCGAGCCCGCCCGCCCTCGGCGGCAATCCCGATCTCAAGCCGGAGACGTCGTACGGTGGCGACCTCGGGGTCGACTGGCGCCTCACCTCCCGCGCCAACGCGGGGGTGACCGCCTTCTGGCAGCGCTACGACAACCTGATCGATTTCGATTTCCAACAGTTTCTCCACGTGAACCGCTCCGCCGTCGAGGCGCGGGGGATCGAGGGGACCGTCGCCTTCCGGCCCCACGACCGGCTGAGCGTAGAGGCCAACGGCACTTGGCAGGAGGTGGAGGATCTGACCGATCACGTACACCTCCGCCACCGGCCGAAGTGGATAGGCGGCGCCCGGGTGCGCTGGCGGGCGCTGGAGCGCCTCGACCTGGAGCTCGACGCCCAGGGGGTGTCGCAAAGCTTCGACGAGCAGATCCCGGTGCCGGACCGGGACACGGTGGCCGGCTACGGCCTGGTGGCCCTGCGCGCGGCCTGGCGGCTGGCCTCCGACTGGCAGCTCCGCGCCCGGGTGGACAACCTTGCCGACCGCCGCTACGAGACCCTCATCGGCTTTCCCGGCCCCTGCCGCACCCTGCGCCTGGGGCTCCACTGGTCGCCGAAACGGTGAAGCCTCCCGAGGAGGCCCTGGTGGCCTGCCTCGACGTCGACTATCGCGAGACGATCGCGGTCGCCGCGGGCGTCTGGCTCCAAGGCTGGACCGCCTCCGAGCCCGAGCTCGAGGTGGTGACCACGCTCGACGAGGTCGCTCCCTATCAACCGGGAGAGTTTTATCGCCGCGAGCTCCCCTGCCTCCTCGCCGTGCTGGAGCGCGGCCCCTCCGCCGACGTGGTCGTGGTGGACGGCTATGTCTGGCTCGGCCCCGGCCGGCCCGGTCTGGGAGCCCACCTGTACCAAGCTTTGGGAGAGCGGATGGTGGTGGTCGGAGTGGCCAAGTCCCGGTTCCTGAGCGCCAC
>JAICSG010000501.1 GCA_025937035.1 Thermoanaerobaculia bacterium
ACCCGGCCGGGTATTCCTACCTCCACCTCCTTGGTATCACGCTGAGGATGGGGCCTGCTGGGCCGCCTCGCGCCTACTGGATGTATCCAAGCGCCCGCAGGCTCTCCTCCAGCGCGGGATCGAGCGGTGGCGCCGAGACCTCGGCCACCAGCTTGGGCTTGAACGCCAGGAGGTCCCGCAGCAGCGCGCGCGTGGTCCGCGTCCGCTCCCGGGAGAGATCCCGGAGCTGCCCGGGGTCGTGCGCGACGTCGTACAGCTCGATCCGGGTGAGGCGGATGCCGCGCACCTGGAAGGCGTGGCAGACCGGCTCCCGCCGCCTGGCCTCCGGGTCCTCCGCGCAGCCGTCGGCCTCCAGGAAGAGGCGGCCGGGGCCGGAATCGGCGATCTGGACCAGCGCCCAGTCGGGGAGCAGGGTGATTCGCTCCAGCATCCTGCCCTCCCGCCGGACGGTCAGACGCCGGGGCTCCAGGAACGAGCGGGCCTGGAACGCCAGAGAGCCGGCGTGATTGTCGAACGAGACCCGCCGGGGGAGCCAGTCGTCGGTGGGAGGGTCGAAGAGGAGCAGGCTGTCCAATCTCGCGTGCTCGCCGCGATAGACCGACCGCTCGCCGCCCAGCGTCTCCCCCCAGGCGGTGCCGGGGCTCGGCGGTGATGGAGCTCCGATCCGGAGAGCCAGGCTGGCTCCGGACGTCCGGCCTCTCGGCTTCACCCGCGCCAGCTCGCAGAGGGTCGGCGCCAGGTCGATGAGCTGGACCACGCCGCCGTGGCGCACCGGAGCATCGGCGTCCGGATGGATCACCAGCAACGGGACGTGCAGGGTCTCCCGGTAGAGCTGGGTGTGATTGAACCGGCCGTGGTCGTGGAATTCCTCGCCATGATCCGCGGTGATCACCACCGTGACGTCATCGGCCAGGCCGAGCCGCTCGATCTCCGCGAAAAAGCCCCGCAGGACGTCGTCGGTCTGGCGGATGCCGGCGTCATACTGCGCCCGCAGCCGGTCGAGCACCGGCTCCGGCGGACGCTCGCCGGTCAGGTCCCAGCGGTTGAGCGCCGGGCCCGCGGGCCGGATGGCGCCGGGCGGCGGAGGGCCGTGCCAGAACAGGTCCTGGTAGCGTCGCGGCGCGTCGTAGGGGGCGTGGACCGCATAAGTATGGAGAAACAGGAAGAAGCGGTCCTGGGGCCCGAGGCTCTCCAGGAAATCGCCCCCCTGCCGGAAGGTCCGCTCGATCAGCCGGTCCGCCTTCCGGCTGCGCTCCTGGCTGTTGAAGACGTCGAAGCCGCGGCGAAAGCCGTAGCGTCCGCTCACAAACCCGCCCTCGGTGAATCCCGCCGTGCGGAACCCGTTACGCTGGAAGACCTCGGGCAGCGTCTCCACCTTCGACGGGAGCACCGAGTTGGGTGGGAACACCCCATGCTCCCGGGGATAGAGGCCGGTGAGCATCGACATGTGCGAGACGAGCGTGCTGGGGAACTGGGCGTAAGCCTCCTCGAAGACCGTCGCCCGCCGGGCCAGCGAGTCCAGGAAGGGGCTGGTGGGGCGCGGATAGCCGTAGAGCCCGAGATGATCGGCCCGCAGGGTGTCGATCGAGATCAGAATGTAGCCGCGGGTGGCGCGCGGAACCGGAAGGCCCGTCCGCTCCGGCCGGCGTAGCTCCTCCTCGCATCCCAACCCGAGGAGGGCGAAAGCGAGGATCACCGCCATCCAGGCGATGGGAGCACAGGTGTACCGGCGAAGAGGAGAGGCTCCGGTCCTCAAAGTCACTTTCGCATGCTATCAAAGGCCGGCTCCGCGAGCGGCACCTCGTAGTGGCAGGAGATATTCGTGATAGGTGTCCGCCTTCGCGGCGGGCACCCGGCCGTGCCAGGTCCTTGCGATCATGATCCGGGCTCCTCTCGTTGACTCCCCTGTCCCCCTCGGATAGCTTCCTTTCAGGGAGGGACCTCCATGCGCGGCAAGACTATCCTGATCACGGGCGCCACGAACGGCATCGGTCTGGAGGCGTCGGTCGAGCTCGCCCGGCGCGGGGCGCGGATGTTCCTGGTGGGCCGCGATCCCGGACGCACGGCGGCGGCCGTGGAGCAGGTCAAGGCCCGCAGCGGCTCGGGCGAGGTGTCGAGCTTCCTCTGCGACTTCTCCTCCCAGGCCTCCATCCGCGCGCTCGCCGGAGAGGTTCTCGCCAAGCTCGACCGGCTGGACGTATTGATCAACAACGCGGGCGGGGTCAACAAGAAACGGGAGCTGACGGTGGACGGGATCGAGAAGACGTTCGCCGTCAATCACCTCGGTTATTTTCTATTGACCAATCTGCTGCTCGACCTCCTGAAGCGGAGCGCGCCGGCGCGGATCGTGACCGTCGCCTCGATCGGCCACCGGCGCGGCACGCTCGATTTTGACGATCTCGGATTTGAGCGCGGCGGCTATTGGATCATGAAGGCCTACACCCGCTCGAAGCTCGCCAACGTGCTGTTCGCCAACGAGCTGGCGCGCCGCCTCGCGGGGACGGGCGTCACCTCGAACAGCCTGCACCCCGGCTCCGTGGCTACCAACATCTGGTCCGGCGCGCCCACCTGGGCCAAGCCGGTGATCCAGCTCCTCTGGCGCCCCTTCTTCCTCACCGCCGAGCAGGGGGGCGCTTTTATCGTTCAGTTGGCGGCGGATCCCAAGCTCGAAGGGGTCACCGGAAAATATTTCGAAACGGGCAAGCTGGTGGCGCCGGCGCCCCTGGCCCAGGACGAGGCGCTGGCCAAAAAGCTCTGGGACGTGAGCGCGGCCATGACGGGCCTCACGCCGGCCATAGCGGCGCAACGGTAGAGACGTCCCAGCCCGTTTCAGCACAGCGCCGGCAGGCCATCAACGGCGGGACGTCTCCCCCGCTCTCAGTGGTTGTTGACTGTCAACACGTAGTACGCCCTCACTGGACGACCGTCCCTCATCGCCGGCAGAAACACCCACTGCTCGATGGATTGCATCGCCTCGGTGTCCAGATTCCTGCCGGCACTCTGGAGGACCCTGGCCTGGCGCACACAGCCGTCCTCGTCGATGACCGCCTCCACCACGACCTTGCCTCGCGACCCGGCATAACGGGGTGGCACCTGATACACGATGGTGGGGCGGGTGACTTTCCCGTCGGTCCCGTCAATCCGCAAGGGCGGGGATTCCGCGAGATCCAGGGGAACGCCCATCTTCTTCTTGCAGAGCTCGATGCGCTCTCGCTTGGAGAGAGAGGCGGGCGCCTGGCCCGCGGGAGCCGGTGACGTGGACGGGCTCTGCGCCCAGGCTCGAGCGCCCGCCATCAGCGCCAAAGAGGTCAGGACCGCGACGGGAAGGATCTTCATTGTTTTCCTTTCGAGGGCAAGGCCCGGGTGTCGGTCGAATCCGTGGTCAGGCAGTAGCGGCCGAGGCTGACGACGGTGGTCACCATCGTCCCCAGCAGAAAGAGGACGAGCAGGAGGCTGGCGAGCAGGCGCAGGAGGGCGGGAAACTGCCGGGGCGTCCTGGCGAAATCTGAAGGAGTCTCGAGCAGGCCGATCGGATTGATACGAGGGGGCTCCATGAAGAGGATTTTACCTCTTCAAAGGAAGGCCCAGGGGAGCGGCCCCGCATCCGCTCCCCCAGGTACGTCAATTGTCAAAGAGCGCGAGCCGTTCCCCCGTGAAACCCCGGCTCGGAGAGCTCGACGCCGGATCGAACGGCGGAGCGCCTCCGTCCCGAGAGGGGACTAGACAGCCCGTCATGATGTACATAGAATAAGGTCTCCACAGCGGTTTGTCAAGCGTCCGCAGTGGGAGTCGGGGAGAATTTTCTTTGGGGCCCGCGGTACTTTTCGAGCCCTGCTCCCCGGAGATTTTGCCTTGTTCCCTCGGGGGAATGAGGTGCGAAGAACGGGGAATGCGGCATTCCCCCGGCTTTTTGCGGCATTCCCTGGAGAAAATGCCGCAATGTGGATCATGCACATGGGGTGAAGATCTCAGGATGCGGCATTCCCTCTCTCGCGAGCGGCGCTTCGGGCGGGGAATGCCTCGGTGAGAGGCCTTCGCGGCCGGCGATGAACGGGGAATGAGGCTGGATCGGTCCTGCGCGCCTCATTCCGTGTCGCCGAC
>JAICSG010000257.1 GCA_025937035.1 Thermoanaerobaculia bacterium
AACAGTCTCGCGGCTGATCTCCCTCTTCTCCCGTCAGGTGGGGGGGAGGCGGGGAGAAGAGGGCCGGGGTGATGAGGGCCAACCTGCCGGGAGCGCCCAATGTCCCGGAAAGTGAAAATCCACCGCCCCGGCGACCCCCTCCCGCCCCTCCGCGGCCTCCTCGCCCGGGGTGGCATCGTGGCCTTCCCCACCGAGTCGAGCTACGGGCTGGGGGTCGATCCCTGGAACCCGGCGGGGGTGGCGGCGATCTATCGCATCAAGGAGCGGGAGGCGGGCAAGCCGCTGCCGGTGGTGATCGCCGGACGCGACCAGCTCGCCGGTTTGGGGATCGATCCCGATCTGAATATAGTGAAGCGCCTCTCCGCCCTCTGGCCGGCGCCGCTGACCGCGGTGCTGCCGGTCGCGCGGCCGTTGCCGGCCTCGGCCGGGACGCGGACCCTGGCGGTGCGGGTGCCGGATCACGGCCCCCTGCGCGAGCTGCTCGCGGCTCTCGGCCATGGCCTGACGGCGACGAGCGCCAACCGCAGCGGCGAGCCGCCGATCGTCGATCCGGCGGCGCTCCCGGACCTGCTGGCGGGCGAGGACGCGATGGTGGTGGACGGCGGCGTGCTCCCGGGCGGGCCCCCTTCGACCCTGGTGGCAATAGAAGGGGACCGGGTCGTGGTTCTACGATCAGGGAGATTTCCCACCGATCGTATCGAGGAGGATCTCCGTTCCACGGAGGAAGAAGGATGAAGCACCTGACTCTTGGACTTTCGGCCCGCGCGGCCCTCCTGCTCGCCGCCCTTGCCTTGAGCGCGATCCCGGCCTCCGCCGCGGACCCCGGCCCCAGCCCGGACGCCGCCGCCGCCACGGGCATCCCCGCGGGGGCCCTGCCCACGATCTCTCTTTCGGAGATCCAGCGCGGCCAGAAGGGGTACGGCCTCTCGGTCTTCTCGGGCACCGAGCCCAAGCGCTTCGATGTCGAGGTGATCGGTATCATGCGCAACGTCAGCCCGGAGGTGAGCTACATCCTGGCCCGCCTCACCGGCGAGGGGCTGGAGAAGAGCGGGGTGGCCGGCGGCATGAGCGGCAGCCCGGTGTTCCTCGACGGCAAGCTGGCGGGCGCGGTGGCCTTCAGCTGGCCCTTCACCAACGAGGCGATCGCCGGCATCACCCCCATCGGCTCGATGCGCCAGCTCTCGGGCTTCCGGCCGATCCCGGTCTCGCCGCCCCCTCCCGAGGTCAAGCTCTCCGACATCCTCACCCACCATATCCCCCAGGATCTGCTCACGACCCAATTCGCGCGCCTCCTGCCGCGCTTCGTGGACGGCGCCTCGCCCGCCGTGCAGTGGACCGCCACCGGCTTCGGGGAGAGGTCCACCGGCATGCTGCGGCAGGTGCTGGGGAGCGTCTCCTCGGGGGGCAAGGCCGCCCCGGGGACGGTCCCCGATGACCTGACCCCCGGCAAGGCGGTCAACGTGGTGCTGGTGGACGGCGACTTTCAGCTCGCGGCCAACGGCACGGTGACCGACCGCTACGGCGATCAGGTCCTCGCCTTCGGCCACCCCTTCCTGGGGCTGGGGCCGGTGAAAGTGCCGATGGCCACCGCCGAGGTGGTCACCGTGCTGTCGAGCACCAACAGCTCGTTCAAGATCGCGAACACGGGGCGGATCATCGGCGCCTTCGAGCAGGACCGCAAGACCGGCATCCAGGGGCGGATCGGCGTCGAGGCCCCCATGGTGCCGATGGTGGTGCGGGTCCAGGCCGAGCGCCCCCGCGAGTACCACATGCGGCTCGCGTCCCTCCCCGAGTTCATGCCCCTGCTGGTGGGGAGCGGCGTGGTGGCCGGCCTGGAGGCCGCCAGCTACACGTCCGGCTCCCAGAGCCTGGACATGACGGCCCACCTCAAGCTCCGCCGCTACGGCGATCTGGAGGTGCGCCAGAGCTTCGACGGCAACAGCGCGGTCAGCGAGGCCTCCAACTTCCTGCTGTCGATCGTCTCCTATCTGACCCAGAATTCCCTGGAGAAGGTCGAGGTCGAGAGCGTGGACGTCGATCTCGCGCAGACCGATCAGCCGAGCGCCGCCAATCTGGTGGGCGCCAACGCCAGCCGCACCCTGGTGCACCCGGGCGATCACATCACCCTGAACCTGGACCTGGTCCCCTATCGCGGCGAGCGCTTCCGCCACACCGTGCCCCTCGACCTGCCCGGGGACCTGCCGGCCGGCCGCTATTCGCTGCTGGTGGGGGACGGCGCGAGCGTCGACGCCGCCCGCCTCTCCATGCAGCCCGCGGAGCCGGTCAACTTCCCCCAGGCGCTCGACCTGCTGCGCTCGTTCCACTCCCGGCGCGACCTGATGGTGCTGGGGTTCTACGGCGGGCCGGGCCTGTCGGTGGCCGGCGAGGCCATGCCGCGGCTGCCGGGCTCGGTGCGCTCCCTCTGGGGGGCCGCGGCCTCGGGCGGCGCGGTCGCCCTGCGCGCCGCCATCGTGCAGGAGAAGCGCGAGACCCTGGCCGTGCCGGTGCAGGGGGTGGTCCGGATCGACCTCGAGGTGCGCCGCCGCGAGCCGTCGACCGGAGACGACGACGGGAGCGACGCGGCCGGGACCGACGTGGCGTCCTATTCCAAGGGAGCCCCATAAAAAGGGATCAATATAGAGGATCAATATGAGGAGAGCGCGATTCCACGCCCTCGTCGCGGGGGTGTTGCTGGCCGCGGCCGTCCTGCCGGCGCGCGGCACCCAGGTGAAGATCTTCCAGGCCCGCAGCCAGGCCGCTTTCCTCGCCGGCACGCTGGACGGCGTGAGCGTCGACGCGCTCGGCCGCATGGAGCTCGCCCCCAAGGTGGACCGGGTCGCCTCGGTCGCCGAGCCCTTCCTCCTCTCCGCCGCCGTCCATCCGGACGGCTGGGTGGTGGGCACGGGCAACGCGGGCAAGGTGCTGAAGATCGACCGCAAGGGCACGGTCAGCGAGCTGTTCACCGCCCCCGAGCCCGAGGTCTTCGCCGTCTGGGCCGACCCCGACGGCACCGTCTACGCCGGCACCTCCCCCAAGGGCAAGGTCTACCGCATCCCGCCCAAGGGGAAGGCGGACGTCTTCTTCGATCCCGGCGAGACCTACATCTGGGCCCTGGCCCGCGCTTCCGACGGCTCCCTGCTGGTGGGCACCGGCACCCAGGGGAAGCTCTTCCGGGTCGATTCCAAGGGCAAGGGCTCGGTCTTCTACGATAGCGACGACACCCACGTCCGGACCCTGGCGCCGCTTCCCGGCGGGGACGTCCTGGCCGGCACCGCCGGCGAGGGTTTGATCCTGCGGATCAGCCCGGACGGCCGGGCCCGCACTCTCTACGACGCCGAGGAGCCCGAGGTCGTCTCCCTGGCCGCGTCGCCGGACGGCACCTGCTACGCCGCCGTGATCGCCTCCGAGGCCAGCCTGGTCGATCAGGCCAAGGACCAGGCCGTGCCGGCGGCGCCTGCCAACCCTCCGGGTCGGGGCGCGGCCAAGGGGAGCGGGCAGCCGCAGGTCTCGGTCAGCGTCGAGCAGGTGGAGGCCCCGACCGTGGCCGCGGGGAGGGGCAAGCGCGGCGGCTCCCAGGCGCCCCGCAGCGAGATCCTCTCCATCTCCCCCGCGGGCGTGGTCGAGAGCCTGTGGAGCTTCACCGACGACACCGTCTACGACCTCCTCTGGCAGGACGGCAAGCTCTGGGTCGCCACCGGCCTCGAAGGGAAGCTCTACCGCTGGGCCGACCAGCAGATGCTCCTGGAGAAGGACGTCGACGAGCGGCAGATCGTGGCCGTGCTGCCGGGTGATCCCGGGCCGGTCTTCGCCACCACCAACGCCGCCGCCCTCTTCCGGGTCACCCGCGGCACCGAGGCGGCCGGCACCTATACCAGCGCCGCGCTCGACGCCGATCAGGTGGCCCGCTTCGGCACCTTCTCCTGGCAGGGGGAGGTGCCGCCGGGCGGCGCGGTCCGCTTCTCCTTCCGCAGCGGCGTCAGCTCCGAGCCGGACCGCACCTGGTCCGCCTGGACCGAGCCGCGCGAGGGGACCGAGATCCCGCTGACCGGCGTCCCCCGCGGGCGCTTCGTCCAGTGGCGGGCCGAGCTGCGGGCGGGCGACCACGGCTCGCCGCGGATCTACGAGACCGAGCTCTCCTACCGCCAGGAGAACCTGAGCCCCAAGATCGCCGCCCTCCAGGTGCTCGAGCCGGGGCAGATCCTGGTGCCGGCCAACTTCAACCCCAGCAACCAGACCTTCGAGCCGGCCCATCCGAACAAGGAGGGGATCTTCACCCGCATCGGCCAGCCGTCGGACGAGGACACCGGCGGCCGCAACAAGATGCTCTGGAAGCTCGGCTATCAGACCCTGCGCTGGGGGGCGACCGATCCCAACGGCGACGACCTGGTCTACGATCTCTCCTTCCGTCCCGCCTCCGCGGACGGCGGCAAGGAAGGGGACTGGCTCGAGGTGGAGAAGGACCTCAAGGACGATCACTTCAGCTTCGACGCCCAGTCGCTGCCGGACGGCATCTACCGCTTCCGCCTGCGGGCCTCGGACCTGCCGTCCAACGACCCCGACACGGCCCTGGTGGCCGAGCGGGTGAGCGATCCGGTGGTGATCGACCATACGCCGCCCGAGCTCGTCAAGGTCGAGAAGGACCGCGACGGCAAGCTGTTGCGGGTCACCGTGCGGGACGCCCTGAACCCGCTGCAGGAGGCCGTCGCCAGCGTCAACGCCCAGGAGTGGAAGCCGGTGCGGGCGGCCGACGGGCTGCTCGACGGACGCACCGAAACCCTGCTGATCGAGACGGCCAAGCCGGGGGACCTGCTGCTGCTCCGGGTCACCGACGCCGCGCACAACGTCACCACTTTCGACCTCACCCACCAGGAGCGATGAGCAAACGGATCGCCGTCTACCCCGGGTCGTTCGACCCCATGCACAACGGCCACCTCGACATCATCGAGCGTTGCCGCCCGCTGTTCGATGAAGTGGTCGTGGCCGTGCTGCACAACGAAGGGAAGAAGCCGCTGTTCTCGGTCGAGGAGCGCATCGAGGCGATCCGCGAGATGGTGGGCGCCGACGTGCGGGTCGAGAGCTTCTCGGGGCTCCTGGTCGACTTCATGGACCAGGTGGGGGCCCGTGCCGTGGTGCGCGGGCTGCGCGCCGTCTCCGACTTCGAATACGAGCTCCAGATGGCGCTGATGAACCGCCGGCTCAACCCCCGGGTCGAGACCGTGTTCATGATGCCCCGCGAGGACTACATCTACCTGTCGAGCCGGCTGGTCAAGGAGGTCTTCTCGCTGGGGGGGAACCTGACCGGGCTCGTCCCCGAGCCGGTGCTCGCCCGGCTGCGGAAGCGCCTCCGGCCCACCGGCCCGGCGGCTCAAGATCCGGCGGCGACCGCATGAGCATCGACCGCTTCCTGCTGCGCCTGCCCAAGATCGAGCTGCACGTCCACCTGGAGGGGGCCATGCGCCCGGCCGTGCTGCTGGAGCTGGCGCGGCGCAACGGCATCCCCTTGCCGGCCCAGGACGAGACGGGGCTCAAGCGCTGGTTCCGCTTCACCGACTTCGAGCACTTCGTCCAGGTCTACCTCGCCTGCTCGCGGGCCTTGCGGACCCCCGAGGACTTCCAGCTCCTGGCGCTCGACTTCCTCACGGAGCAGGCCTACCAGAACGTCCCCTACAGCGAGGTCCACTTCACCATCTCCACCCACCTGGCCAACGGCGCCAACGGCGGCGAGGTGCTCGACGCCCTGGCCGCGGCCATCGAGGAGGGGGAGCGGCGCCACGGGGTCACCCTCCGGCTGATTCCGGACATCGTGCGCAACGTGGGCGTCGAGCCCGCGGACCAGACCCTCGAATGGGCCCTCGCCGGCCGGAAGCGGGGGGTGGTGGCGGCCCTGGGGCTCTCGGGGAGCGAGCGGCTCTATCCCAACGAGCCCTTCCGGGAGCACTTCGCCGCGGCGAAACGGGAGGGGCTCCACCGGGTGGCCCACGCCGGGGAGCACGCCGGGCCGGAGTCGATCCGCTCGGTCCTCCAGGTCTGCGACGCCGAGCGCATCGGCCTCGGCGTGCGGGCGGTCGAGGACCCCACGCTGGTGGAGGAGCTGCGGGCGGCCCAGTTCCCCCTGGTGGTCTGCCCGACCTCCAACGTCTGCCTGGGCGTGGCCCCAGACCTGGCCGAGCACCCGTTCAACCAGCTCTACCGGTCGGGGCTGGCACTGTCGGTCAA
>JAICSG010000576.1 GCA_025937035.1 Thermoanaerobaculia bacterium
CCCGGTGGCGGGGGGGGCCCCCCCCCCGCCCCTACTAAAAAACGTTCAATAGACGCTCTCCCTCTTCTCCCGTCAGGGGGGGGGGAGGCGGGGAGAAGAGGGCCGGGGTGATGAGGGCCAACGCTCCGACGGCGCCAACGTCGCCGGTAAAGCCCTATACCTCCTCAAAACACAACCGCCCACTCCCCCCATGGCACCGCCCCTCGTCCGCCACCCGCCCGTCCGGCCCCAGGCAGGTCATGGTCAGGCTGCACCAGCAGAAGCCGTCGCGCGGATTGGGCACCTCGGGGTCGGGCTCGACGTCCACGAACATCCCCTTCCAGCGCAGGCGCGCGCAGCAGGCGCGGGGTCCGGTGCGGTCTCCGTTCAGGGTGGTGTTCATCGGTCAGCCCTCCTCCTCGATGATTCCGGCGGCGGCGATCAGCGCCCGCTTCACGGCCACCTTGGCGAGTTGGATCTTGTAGCGGTTCTTCTCCAGAGCCACGGCGTTGTGCACCGCGGCCTCCCCGGCCTGCGTCGCCAGGGCCACGTCGATCCGCTTCCCCTTCAGCACCTCGGCGGCGGTGAGCGCCACCCAGGGCATCGGCGCCACCTGGCCCAGCACCACCCGGGCCTGCGTTACCTTGCCGTCCGGCGCCATCTCCAGGGCCACGGAAGCGGTGGCGAGCGACCAGTCGAGCGAGGTGCGCTGGCGCACCTCGTAGCTGGCGACCTTGCGCCCGGCGGCCGGCGGCAGATGGATCTCGGTGAGGATCTCCCCCGGCCGCAGATCGTGCTCGCGCTCCCCCGCCTGCTTGGGGATGCGGTAGAGCTTCTCGAGCTCGATCCGCCGCTCCCCCTGCGGACCGAAGAGCACCGCCTGCGCCCCCACCGCCACCAGCACCGGCGCCAGCGTCGAGGGGCTCACGAAATAGGCCGGCCCCTCGTTGCCCAGGATCGCGTGATAGCGATAGTCGCCGTCCACCACCATCGACTTGCCGTCCTTCAGGGCCAGCAGACCGAAGCCGTTGCGGTAGTACCAGCCGCGCGGACGCTCGAGCAGATTGCCGCCGAGGGTCGCTACGATGCTGATCTGCGGCCCGGCCAGCCGCCCGGCCGCGGCGGTCACCGTCGGATACTCGAAGCCCAGCGCCGCGTCCGCCGCCAGATCGTCCAGCACCGTCAGCGCGCCGATCCGCAATCCCCCGCTCTCGCTGCGGACCCCGGTCAGCCCGGCGATCCCTTTCAGATTGACCAGCCGCTTGGGGGTTTCGACGCCGGACTTCATCAGGCCCAGCAGATCGCTGCCTCCCGCCAGCGGCGCCGCGGCGGCCGGATCGGTCCCCAGCAGCTTCACCGCCTGCTCCCGCGTGTTGGGGCTCGCGTACTCGATCGGATGCATCACGCCACCCCCTTGGTCGCAAGGGCATCAAGGACTCTACGCGGCGTCAGCGGCGCCCACGGGACCCGGACGCCGATCGCGTTTGCCACCGCGTTGGCGATCGCCGCCAGAGGCGAGACCATGGGCGGCTCGCCGACGCCGATCACCCCGCGCTCGTCATAGCCGGGGCCAGTCATCATCTTCACCACCAGCTCGCCGAAATCGCCGATGCCGGCCATCTTGTAGGTCTCGAAATCGTGATTCAAAGTGATCCCGGTCACCGGATCGATCACTTTTTCCTCCGCCAGGGCGGTCGAGATCCCCATGATCAGACTGCCGTAGACCTGGCTCTCGGCGGTCTTGAGGTCGACGATCAGGCCGCAATCCTGGACCGCCACCATCTTTTGAATCCTGATGATCCCGGTCTCGACGTCCACCGTCACGTCCGCCATCTGCACGCCGCCCACGCCGCTGTCGGTGAGATTCCCCGCCCCGGGATTGGCGCCGGTGGCGGTGACGGGCGAGCGGCCGAACAGCGCCATCGCCTGCTTCCAGGTCATCGAGCGGTCCGGGGAGGCCCTGACGCGGATCTTCCCCTCCGCCGCCTCCAATTCCTCCGGCGCCGCCTTCAGCTCCGGCCCGGCCTTGGCGAAAATCTGATCGAGCGCCGCCAGCGCCGCCCGGCGGGTAGCCGAGGAGACGCCCCCCACCGTGGTGCTGCCGCCCGAGGCGCTGGAGGCCGGATAGCGGCTGTCGCCGATGCGCACCTGCACCGCGTCGAGCGGCAGGCCGAGCGAATCGGCGAGCACGATGGCGATCACCGTGCGGGTGCCGGTGCCGATGTCCTGCGACGAGATCTTGGCCTCGGCCGTGGCGTCCGGATGGATCGTCACCTCGCAATTGCTGCGGTGGCCGCGCCCGCCCCAGGTGTGGAGCGACATCCCCAGCCCCCGCTTGACCGGCCCGCGGGTGGCGTCGCCGCGCGGATGCCAGCGCTGGCGGAACCCCATGAGCTGATCCGCCACCTCCAGCTCCTCGCGATAAACCTTTTCCAACCGGCCGGTGATCGAAAGGTTTTGCACGATCACGTCGTACGGATTCATCCCCAGCGCGGCGGCGAGGTCGTCCAGCGCGCTCATCGTGAGGAAAGCCGCCTGCGGATGATTCGGCGCCCGCCAGGCCCGCGAGCTCGCCCGGTGCGTGGGCACCGCCGAGTGCTGATGCTTCCGGTTGGGGATCTGGAAGACGTACGGCAGCGGCGGATTCCCCGCGCTCCCCGGGCCGCCCGAGCCCCAGGACTTCGACGTCCAGGCGGTGAGCGTGCCGTCCTTCTTCGCCCCCACCTCGATCTCGGCGAAGGCCGACGGGCGGTCGCCGGCCACCATCAGCTCCGAGTGGCGGTCGAGCATGATCTTGACCGGCGCGCCCGCCATCTTCGCGAGCTGCGCGCAGACGATCCCCCAGCGGTCGACGTTGAACTTGGCGCCGAAGCCGCCGCCGACGTAGTCCGCGATCACCCGCACGTTGGCGGCGGGGATGCCGAGCCCCTCGGCAAATTGCGAGGCGGCGCCCGAGACCGCCTGCGTGGAGCACCAGGCGGTGAGATGGTCGGGCTCCGTCCAGTGGCAGATCTGGCCGTGCGCCTCCATGCAGTTGTGCGCCACCGGGGCCGCGAAATAGCTCCCCTTGATCCGCACCTCGGCGGCGGCCAGGGCGCCCGCGGGGTCCCCTTCCGTCTCCTCCTTGCCGGGATTCACGTGAGGGGCGGCCTCCAGCTTCTCCTCGCTGACGAAATGCGGCAGCACCTCGTACTCCACCTTGATCGCCTTCAGGGCGGCCTCGGCGAGCGCCTCGGAGGTGGCGGCCACGGCGGCCACCTCGTCGCCGGCCCACTGGATCTCGGTGCCGGGCTTCTGGACGGCCATCACCGCCTTGACCCCGGGCATCCCCTGGGCCGGCGAGACGTCGAGCGAGCTGATGCGCGCGTGGGCGTGCGGGCAGCGCAGAATCTTCCCCCAGAGCATGTTCTGGGGCTTGAGATCGTAGGTGTACTTGGCGCGTCCGCTCGCCTTGGCGGGACCGTCCAGGCGGGAGATCCGCTGGCCGATCAGCCGGCGGTCCTCCTCCCCCGGCCAAGTGGCGGCCTTGGCGTCGGTCTTGGTGTCGGCCTGATCAGCCATGGGCCTTCCCTCCCTTTCCCTTGGGCGCCGCGTCCCCGCTCCCGAACGGGACTTCTTCATCATTCATATTAGGAGCGGCGTCGAGCACGGCCTGGCGCATGCCGGCGTAGGTGCCGCAGCGGCAGAAGTTGCCGGAGAGGCCGTGCTGGACGTCCTTGAGCGTGGGCGAGGGGGTATGACCGAG
>JAICSG010000256.1 GCA_025937035.1 Thermoanaerobaculia bacterium
CGATCCCGACAAACGTCCCAAGGCCGCGGAAGGGGACCACGAGATGGACCTCCACGGCATGTACGTCCTGCCCGGCTTCGTGGACATGCACGGGCACATCGGCGGCAAGGAGCAGGGGACGCCGGCCGAGTACGTCTTCAAGCTCTGGATGGGGCACGGCGTCACCACCGTCCGCGATCCGGGGAGCGGCAACGGCCTCGACTGGACGCTCGACCAGAAGGCGAAGAGCGCGCGGAACGAGATCACCGCCCCGCGCATCAAGTCCTACGTCTTCTTTGGTCAAGGCCGCGACGAGCCGTTCACCAAGCCGGAGGAGGCGCGGCGGTGGGTCGACCAGATCGCCGCCAAGGGGGCCGACGGCGTCAAGTTCTTCGGCTACCGGCCGGACATCATGCAGGCGGCGATCGAGGAGACGAAGAAGAAGGGGCTGCGCTCCGCCTGCCATCACGCGCAGATGGACGTATCCCGGGTCAACGTCCTCACCTCGGCCCGCTGGGGGCTCACCTCGATGGAGCACTGGTACGGCCTCCCCGAGGCGCTGTTCGACGACCGCACGATCCAGGACTATCCGCTCGACTACAACTACGCGGACGAGTCCCACCGCTTCGGCGAGGCCGGCAAGCTGTGGAAACAGGCGGCGCCGCCGTTCTCGAAGAAGTGGAACGAGGTAATGGACGAGCTGCTCAAGCTCGACTTCACGATCGACCCCACCTTCAACATCTACGAGGCGAGCCGGGACCTGATGCGGGCCCGCCGCGCCGAGTGGCACGACGAGTACACCCTCCCCTCGCTCTGGGACTTCTACGCGCCCAACCGCAAGTCGCATGGCGCCTACTGGTACTACTGGACGACCGAAAACGAGATCGACTGGAAGAACAACTATCGGCTCTGGATGGCCTTCGTCAACGAGTACAAGAACCGCGGCGGCCGGGTGACCGTGGGCACGGACAGCGGCTTCATCTACGAGCTCTACGGCTTCGCCTACGTCCGCGAGCTGGAGCTGCTGCGCGAGGCGGGGTTCCATCCGCTGGAGGTGATCCGCGCCGCCACCCTCAAGGGGGCCGAGGCGCTGGGGATGGACAAGGAGATCGGCACCGTCGAGCCCGGCAAGCTCGCCGACCTCGTGGTGGTCGAGGAGAATCCGCTGGAGAACCTGGCGGTGCTCTACGGCACGGGGGCCATCAAGCTCAACGAGAAGAACGAGGCGGTGCGGGTCGGCGGCGTCAAATACACGATCAAGGACGGGATCGTCTACGACGCCAAGAAGCTGCTGGCCGACGTGCGGCGGATGGTGAAGGAGGCCAAGGACAAGGCGGGGCGGCCGGTGCTGTATCAGCCGGGGATGGAGCCCCCGAAGCCGAAGGAGGAGCCGAAGGCGGCGGGGCCCGCCGGTCCGCAATAACGGCTCAGAGGGTGCCTCAAAGCCAGCCCCGAAGGGGGCTGGCCTGCTTTCGAGACACCCTCTTAGAAATTTACCGGCGGCGACCGCACAATAGTGCAGTTGGAGTCCGGTGGAGCGGCGGGTTAGCCGCTTCGTTCGCTCAGTTAGCGTTCAATGACCATGTGTAAGCCGGTGAAGTCATATCGGCGTTGGAACTGGGCGAGAGAAAGATGCTCCTCGCCGCTGAGTGGGTCGGCAAATGTAATCTGATCGTCGCGCAGGTCGAGCACCGCGATAAAGTGGCCTACGCCGCCAAGGCGAACGCCAACGAGAGCAGGCAAGCCCGCACTCGGGGAGAAGGTTCGCCGGAAATCGAAGTGCGCAGAAAGACCACGACTGCGAACATACCGCGCCAAATACCACGCCTCCGTGCCGCCGCCATAGCTGAACGCCGCTCGCGCCGTAGCGCGCTCGGTGGCGCTGACGCCGAGACGGCGAAGAATGGTCGTGACACTCGCGGGTCCGCATGTCGATGGCGTGCTCTGGAGACTGACATCGCCCTGTGACTGTTCGTGAAACACGTCGTCGGGCAATGGCCCGATGAGTGGCTTGATGTAGGGCACAACGCCAAGGGCAAGCACCGCGAACAAAGGCAAACCGAGAAGCAGCCGAGGCAGCAAGGCTGCGGCGGCCCCACCGGCACAGCCAAGGAAGACAACAAGAAACTCGGAACCAGGCCACGAACGGAGCGCGTAGAACCACTCGTGCTCTCGCAAGATGTGGAGGTAATAGACCGCGAACCAGACTGACGGAACGGCCAAGAGTGCAAACCCGCAAAGGTAAAGGATGCGAGTCGAGATAAGGCGGGGCCGAAGTTGTGTGTGCGTCACCGCAAACGCGACGACGCTCAATACAACTGCTGCGACTCCGATGAAGTTCATGACCTGCGGCTAGAAGCGGCTAACCTCTATCTCACCACCACCGGCTCCTCCGCGTAGACGAACTCCACCGGCTTCTCCACGTCTTCGGAGAGGCTCTTGTGGACCGGGCAGGTGAGGGCGGCGTTCTCCAGCTTCTTGCGCTGGTCCGCGGTGAGCCCGGCCGGCATGTGGATGGTCACCGGCACGGCGCCGATGCGGCGGGGGTTGGCCGCCATGTGCTTCTCCAGGCGGAAGGAGAGGCCGGTGAGGTCGATCCCCTCGCGCTCGCCCACGATGGCGATCAGAGTGAGCATGCAGGCGCCGAGTGAGGTGGCGGCGAGGTCGGTGGGGGAGAAGGAGCTGCCGTCCCCCTGGTTGTCCACCGGAGCCGCCGTCCGGATCACCGTCCCCGAGGGGCCGTGGGTCAGCTCCGTCTTCAGATTGCCGATGTACCTGCCCGTGATCTCGACCGCCATACGATTCTCCTTTTTTCTCAGTGTATACCGGCTCAACGGCCGATCAGGATCAGGACGCCCGCGACCAGCGCCAGCAGCCCCTCAAGAACTCCCATGTAGACGAAGTGCAGGCCGATCAGCAGCCCCAGGCCCGCCAGGATCAGGTAGATGCTCAACAGCAGCATGCCGAGATTCCGATTGATTCTCGCTGGCGCCATCTCTGCGCTCCTTTCAAGAGGTGAGGGTCAGGGAATATCTTCGATCCAGAGAATTGGGAGGCGGGACGAGGCCCCTCCGACGGCGTTGTAGAGGCGGCGGTCGGCCGTGACCATGGGGCACTCCTGATAGATGGCGAGCGCCAGGTAAAGACTGTCATAGAAGCTCCGTCGAAAGTCCCGTGCGATTTCCCACGCCTCCTCGACGAGCCGCTCGGACGGGAGGATGTTGAGAGGAAAGCTTTGCAAGGTCTGAAGGAGGGAGGGTACCTTCTCCTCGGAGAGCTCTTGCCGGAGCCATTTCTTCCAGAGGATGTTGCCCGACTCAGGCCAGAGGAGATCCGGAGCCCAGAGCTCCAGCTCCTCCGAGAGCAGGCGGGCGGCGCTCTCGGAGTGCTCTTCAGGCATTACCCATTTCACCACTACGCTGGCGTCCACCACGAAACGGGTCAACGCTCTCGGTCCTCTCGCAGAAGATCGGCACTGTCGCTCGTCATCTTTCCCCGCAGGCTTTGCCGGATTTGTGCCGCAACCTCCCGGGCCTCGGACATCGACAGCTTGGCCGCCGACTCCAGGATCGCCTTGACCTCGCCTTGCAGGGAGCGGCCGTTCCGTTCGGCGCGGTTCTTCAACCGGGCCACGATGTCGGGGCTGAGATCGCGGACAAGAATCTGGGCCATGGCTCCTCCTGCTAGCAAAATGATACCGCGTTCTCCAGCCCGGGTTCCATAGGATATCGTTCCTCCATGGGAGCCTCATTTCAGGACCGTGTCGTGGTGGTGACGGGCGCCTCGCGAGGGATCGGGGAGGCGATCGCGCGGGCCTTTGCCTCCGAGGGGGCCCGGGTGGTGCTGGCCAGCCGCAAGCTGGAAGGGGTGGAAGGGGTGGCGGCGGGGATCCGTGAAGGCGGCGGCGAGGCGCTGGCCGTGGCCTGCCACACCGGCCGGGAGGCGGAGGTCCAGGCTTTGATGGCGCGCGCCCGGGAGGCCTTCGGCGGCGTGGATGTCCTGATCAACAACGCGGCGACCAACCCTCACTTCGGGCCAGTCCTCGAAGCCTCGGAGAGCCAGTGGGACAAGACCTTCGAGGTCAACGTCAAGGGGTACGTCCACGCCATCCGGGCGGCCGTGCCGCTGATGCGCGAGCGGGGGGGCGGGGCGATCGTCAACGTCGCCTCGGTGGCGGGCCTGATCCCCCATACCGGCCTCGGAGTCTATGGTGTGCTCAAGGCGGCGGTCCTGATGCTGACTCGGACGCTGGCGTTGGATCTGGCGAAGGAGAATATCCGGGTCAACGCCGTCGCTCCGGGCCTGATCCAGACCCGCTTCAGCGAGGCCCTATGGTTGCAGCCCGAGGCGCGGGAGCGGGCCCTGGCGGCCATCCCCCAGGGGCGGATCGGACAGCCGGAGGACCTCACCGGGGCCGTGCTCTATCTGGCGGGCGACGCCGCCAAATTCACCACCGGAGCGGTGCTGGTGGTCGACGGCGGGCAGACGCTGGGCGGGGCTTACTGAGCGGATTCTGAGGACGGCGACGCGGCGGCGATCATCCGCTCCCCCAGCCCCTCCACCTCGCGCAGGAAATCCGACGCCTTCCCGTTCAGCCATTCGTCGTCAAGGGTCTCGAACAGGCGGTCCCGGCGGGCCCGGTTCAGGCGGGCGAGGGCGATCACCCCGGCCTCGTGGGCGCGGCGGCGCTCGGCGCGGAGGAGCTTGTCGTCCGGGGCCGCGGCGAGGGAGAGCTCCAGGACCTTCCGCGATCTTTGGGCGGCGGCCTCCTCGACAGCCTCGGCGAGCTCCGCCTCCAGCACGTGGGCGTCGTGGAGCTCGCCCAGGAGATCCTGGAGGCCCTTGAAGCGTTTGACGATGGGACCGGCACCGGGGGTCTCGTCCACCAGTGGCTCCAGCAGGTAGCGTATGCGTTTGGCGCTGATCCGCGCCTGGTGGGCTTCCGTCTCGTCGTCCGCGTCCTCGATCCTCGCCAGGTGCTGCTCCAGCTCCGCCACCTGCTTGTGGAGGATGCGGGCGGTCACCTCGGCCAGGGTCGGACGGTCTTCCTTGGGGTCGAGATGGATCTCGACCCGGTAGACGGAGAGCCGGGAGCGCAGGTCCTCCTCGACCTTGGCGAATTCGTCCGCGACCTCGTCCTCCATGTCGCCATAGGCCTCCCGTTTGCGCTCTTCGAGGCGGGCGAGCAGCCAGGCGAGGCCGGCCCGGTGGTGCGAAGAGAGGTGGGGGGAGCGGGCCCGCAGCCATTCGATCTGGACCTCGGTGTCCCGCCCCGGGCCGGTCGAGCCGGCCAGCCGCTTGAGCCGCTTGGCGAGCTTCTTCGGGATACTGTCCTTGAGCTGGGCATCGTAGGCCCGGAGGCAGCTCCGCAGGCGGCGCAGGCCGACCCGGAAGTCGTGGAGCGCCTCGACGTCGCCGGCATCCGCCAGCCGGGGGCGGGCCTCGGCGGCCTGGTCGAGAAAGGAGAGGGCGAGCAGGCGGGCACCCTCCTCGGGCGAGCGGGAGAGGAGGCCGTTAGTCACGAAGGATCAATCCGCCAGCTCCCGGAGGTGGGCCGGGGTCATCGCCCAGACCAGGGTGGCGGTGCCGGCGCCGACCTCGTCGGGGAAGTCGAGCAGGCAGGCGCCCCCCTTGCGGAAGGCGAAGATCCGGCGCTCCGTGCCGGTGAGAAGCCAGGAGAGGATCAGGCTGATGCTCGGCTCGTGCCCCACGGCGGCGATGCAGTCCTCCTTCTGCTTGCGCAGCCAGCGGAGGAAGTCGTTCGGGGTCGACTCGGGGGAGAGCTCCTCGATCTCGACCTCCTTGAGGCCGCCGTAGACCGAGTCGACGATGGCGCCGGTCTGGGCCGCGCGGGTCAGAGGGCTGGTCGCCAGCAGGTCGATCTCGGGCACGATCTCCTGGAGCCCGCGCGCCACCTGCTTCATCTTCTTCCGCCCCTCGTCGGTGAGCGGGCGCAGCCGGTCGTCCTTGCCGGTCTTGGCGAAATCCTCGCGCTCCTCGGCGATGGCGTGTCGGATGAGAAGAAGCTTCATCACACCTCCTGTCGGGAGAAAGGTATCGCAAAGTGTTGAAGCTGCAAAAAGAGGCCGGGCCGGAGGCCGGAGCTCCCCGGCGCTCCTCCCGGCCCGGACGACAGGCGCGGAGGCTCGTATTCGGAGAGAGACTACAAGAAGGGTGCGGGAGATCCGGTCGCGAGGAGGTGGCGGGAGTGTGACAGGTAGGGCCGCCCCGCCCGGGCATGAATGCCCGGGCTACG
>JAICSG010000512.1 GCA_025937035.1 Thermoanaerobaculia bacterium
AAGCCCCAGACGCCAAGCGCACCACCTGGGACGCCTAAAGCCCGGTTTAACTTCACCGTCTAATCCCAGGAACGCTTATCGCTCTCCTCCTAGCCTATTGACTGGGGCCATAGAGAAATGCCTACGTCCTTTATTATCAACGCTTTCCATTGTACATCCGTCTTCTCCCCTTCGTCAACAAGAAGCTCAGGGGACGGATAAGCATCCCGACGTTCACAATCCCCTAGACTCTTATCCAGACGCTCTGGACAGCCGTGCCGGGGGAGCTATCCCCTTGGAGGAGCTCAATCTACATGGGCCCACGGTAGAGGTCGTGGCGCATAAGCAGACTGAGGTCGCGGGAACCGAGACGCTTATCCGCCAGGAGAACGGACGATAAGCGCGACGGCCCACCGTAGAGATGGGATGAGAAGGCCAACCTCCCTGGGCGCAGTGCCAGAATCTGGCCTGCAAACAGGGTAAAAAGCGCTGGTGGGCGCAAAAGGAGGTTGGCCGTGGAGAATTCTAGCAGAGTGGCGAGCGGGTCGGTGGTTGGGGTGGACCTTGGGGATCGTTCGAGTCAGATCTGTCGCTTGGACTGGGAGACGGGAGCGATCCAGGAGGAGCGGCGGTTGTCGATGAGCGTGTCGAGCCTGCAGCGCTATTTCTCCGGGTTGAGCTCGTGCCGGGTGATCCTGGAAAGCGGTACGCAGACGCCGTGGGTTCGCCGGCTGTTGGAGTCGTTCGGTCATGAGGTCATCACGGCCAACGCGAGCAAAGTTCAAGCGATCGCGTCGAGCCAACAGAAGACCGACGAGCGGGATGCTCGGTGTCTGGCGCAGTTAGGCCGGGTGGACCCGCGGCTGCTCTCCCCCGTGCATCCGCGCAGTGCCGAGTGCCAGCAAGCCTTGGCGGTGGTGCGCGCCCGAGAGGGTCTGGTCAAAGCGCGGACAATGCTGATCAATCAGGTGCGCGGGACCGTGAAGTCGTTCGGCGCCCGGCTGCCGGGGTGCTCGGCGAAAAGCTTCGCGCAAAAGGTGCCCGAGTCCTTGCCCCAGGCGTTGAAAGCTGCGCTCGAGCCGTTACTGGCCGTGGTCGCCAACTTGAGTGAGCGGATCCAGGTTTTCGACCGCGACATCGAGGCTTGGGCGCAACGGTTCCCGGTGACGCAGCGCTTGCGTCAGATTCGAGGCGTGGGGGCACTGACCGCTCTGACGTTCGTGTTGACTCTGGACGATCCGCACCGCTTCGCTCGCTCGCGCTCGGTGGGAGCCTATCTGGGGCTGGTGCCCGCGAGTCGAAGCTCGGGACGCTCGACGCCGCAACTGCCGATCACCCGGCAAGGCGACCGCCTGCTGCGTCGGCTGCTGGTCCAAGCGGCGCACTACATCCTGGGCCCCTTTGGCCAGGACAGCGACTTGCGCAGCTTCGGGCTCGCGTTAGCCCAACGAGGGGGCAAGAACGGGAAGAAACGAGCCGTGGTGGCCGTCGCGCGGAAACTGGCGGTGGTCCTGCATCGGCTCTGGGTCAGCGGCGAGGACTACCAAGCGCACCGCCGGACGGCGGCGGCATAAAAGGCACAGGTAGGAAAAAGATCCAGGTGGCAGGAGAATAGGTTCGATCGGAGCGCGAGTCCAACCCCCGTCATCGGCGACTGCGCCGGGCGTCTTGAGCCCTCGAGGCCGCCGTAGAGATTGCAGCGCCGAGGCGGTGGTACCCCATCATGCACCGAGCCCAACGAAAGGGGCTCCTTGAGAGTGCGGATAGAAGACTCGGGGACAGACCGCAGCTCCGAAGACCCAATAAGGATGGCCGCCAAGGCGGCCTTGACATTGGAGGCCTTCTCATAGAAGACGCCCCGTGGGGCGTCTCCGGAGTCGGCAGCGCCGTTTCCATGTGCCATGGCGTGTCCGCGGGGCGTTCGGGGTTGCGTAGCGGATGTCACCGCCTCAGAGACGCCCCACGGGGCGTCTCTACAACGGCACGTCCTTGCGGTCCTTGCGGTCCCTTATGTCCTTTGTCCTTGCCCTCCTACGGATTCAAGCTCCCCGCCACCGCGTTGGTGAGCGGATAAGTCTTGGGCACCTGTGTGGGAGCGGACTCCAGCGAGAGCTCCCAGACGAAGACCCCGCCCAGCCCCTGGTTGCGCGCGAACGTGGCCTTGCCCGCGAGGCTCTGGGCGTCGTCGTAGGTGACCCAGCGGGTCAGGTCCTTCCAGAGGAAGGGGACCCCCTGTTGTCCGTCCCAGTAGTGGACGTAACCGTTCACGTTGACGTAGTTGGCGGCGAGGTCCCAGTAGTCGAGACCACCGTCGTCCCCCCAGGTGCCCGGCGCGCAGGTCGTGCCGTCGTTCTGCGCCGGGTCGACCCCCGCGTACCGGCCGGGATAGGAGCCGTTCGGGCCGGCGTCCGTGAGCGCCTGGAAGGCCTTGCCGTAGTAGGGCAGCCCGAGGAGGATCTTGGCGGCGGGCATCCCGCGGCTGATCCAGTCGGAGATCCCCTGGCTGACGCTGAAAGTGGCGCCGTCCGGATCGTCCGCGGAGCCGTAGAGCGGCGCGTTGTGGCCGGTGTGGTCCGTCCCTCCCCAGCAGCCGTGGAAGTCGTAGCTCATGACGTCGACCCAGTCGAGGTAGGGCTGGATGCCGGCGACGTCGAAGCGGCTGAGGTAGTAGGCGTCCCCCGGGCCGGCCAGGGTCAGCAGATAGTGGGCGCCCGTGCGGGGGTCGGTCCCCTGGGCGTCGAGCGTGCCGCGGAGCTTCTGGAGCAGGGCGGTGACGTTGGCGGTCTCCGTGCTCGCCGGAAACTCCCAGTCGATCTCGAGGCCGTCGAAGGCCTCGTTCATCATCAGGCCGACGCAGGAATTCGCGAACGCGGTCCGCGTGGCGTCGGTCGCCGCCGCGCCCGAGAAGGCGCCGGAGCCGGAGGAGCCGCCGACGATCAGGATCAGCGGCAGGACCTGCCCGTTCTGCAGGCGCCAGGAGCGCAGCTTCCGGAGCTGGTTGAGGGTGCCGAGGTCCTCGCCCTTGGAGGTGTCGGTGCCGGGCACCAGCCGGTCGAGCGGCTTCTGCTCGGCTGCCCAGGTATCGGAGATGGCGCAGGCGTAGTTGCCGTTGGCGTCGGGGCCGGCCGGGACGATGAACGCGTAATTGATGTGGGTGAGCTTGTCGGCGGGGATGTCGGCGGGGACGTAATCGTGGCCATAGACCGACCACTCAGAGTAATCGCCCACGAATTTGGCCGCGCGGACGGCGGGAGCCGCGAGCAGCACGAGCGCGAGGAGACAGTACGCCAAGGGACGACGGCATGGGCTGCAAGACTTCATGATCGTGCTCTCCTTCCAGGATGCGAATTCGGGTGAGTGTTTGGAGATGCGTCAACATGGGAGGGCTCCATCGGCGGATTGAATCGTTTCCATCCGCCTGGATTTCGAAAATGGCAAAGAACATGCCACGCCTGCGCCCTCGCCACTTGACCTGCCGCCCCCGAGGCGCCAGAGTGGAGCCGTGAACGTGATCGCCATCCACTACGCCCCCGGTGGCGGGGAGGCCCTGGCCGGAGCGCTGGCGGAGGCGCTCGACAAGACCGCGTACGAGGTGCGGGCAAGGCTGTCCGATCCGGAAGGGGGGCCGGCCGTGGTCGCCCGCTACGGGGAGATCGAGCCCGCCTGGGCGTGCGCCGGACGCCTGCGGGCGAACGGGATCTCCCCCATCCTGCTGACCGACGACGACCTCGAGACCGACGCCCGGCGCTTCCTCGTCCGCGGCTTCGAGCTCGACGGCCAGGGGATCACGGCCACCTCCCGCCGGGGCGACACCACCCGGATCGTCTACCGGGACCTCGACCTCTTCCTGCGCGGGGTCAAGCTCGACGAGCGGACAGAGACGAAGACGACCGAGCAGCGGAAATTCAGCATGAGCCGCGCCCTGCTGACGCAGGGCCTGATGATGACCAAGACCGTCCGCACGACCGACAAGGTGACGGCGGTGGCGCGGGAGGAATTCTTCCATCTCTACGCGGAAGGCCGTCCGCCGCTGGTGTTCCGCTCGGGCGCCCTCGACTACC
>JAICSG010001088.1 GCA_025937035.1 Thermoanaerobaculia bacterium
CGTCCTTCCCTCAGCTTTCCGCCGGCAATCCCACCAGCTCCATCAGCTTCAGGGCGTTGACCGTCGTCGCCACCCCCGGCCGCATCTTGTAGTCGAAGGTCATCGGCGGATCGCCGCCGGGGTGGACCGTCTCGCGGAAGTGGACAGGAACGACCGGCCCTTGCAGCTCCGGGACCTCGGCGAGCTGCAGGTCGTGGGTGGAGACCGCCCCGATCGCGCCGTGCCGCAGCAGATGGAGCACCACCCTCCGCACCGCCACCTGCCGCTCGAAGCTGTTCGTACCCCGCAGCACCTCGTCCAGGAGATAGAGCAGGGTCCGCCCCTCGGCATGGGCGCGGTCCGCCGCCGCCACCACCTTCTGGATGCGCTGGAGCTCGGCCATGAAGAACGAGACGCCGTCCGCCAGCGAGTCCTCCACCAGGATGCTGGTCGCCAGGGTGACCGGCGGCATGCGGAGCGCCGAGGCACAGACCGGCCCCCCCGCCTGGGCGAGCACCGCGTTGACCCCGATCGAGCGCAGAAGGGTGCTCTTGCCCGACATGTTGGAGCCGGTGACCAGGAGGAAGGTGCCGGGCGGGCCCACCTCCACGTCGTTCACCACCCGTTTGGCGTCCGCGATCAGGGGGTGGCCCAGTCCCTCGGCGGCGAGGCGGTCCTCCCCCGGGTCAACCCTGGGGAAGCACCACTCCGGCTGCTCGAATTTGAGGGTGGCCAGCGCGGCGAGGGCCTCGAAGCGGCCCAGCGCCGCCAGCCACCCTCTCGCCTGGGGACCGGCGTCCCGCTGCCACTTCTCCAGCTGGAGCAGGGCGTGGAAGTCCCACAGGAAGAGCCCCTGGAGGAACATGTGGAGATAGGAGGAGTGGCGGACCTCCGAGAGACCGACGCGATGGTGGAGGAGCGCCATCCAGACATGGGCGGGCCGGTCCCGGTGGGTGAGATCGGATCCAGGACGCGCCGCCATGACTCCCAAGGCCTCGGCATAGCGCTGAAAATCCCCCTCGCGGGCCTCGATCTCGTCGAAGCGCTCGAAGGTCCGCTTGGCCAGGAGATAGCCGAGTGAAATGTTGACCGTCAACAGGAGGAGGAAAGGGGCCGTGGGCACGGGAGTCAGCCAGCCCGCGAGGAGGGCGGCGGGAGTGAGGAACGCGAGGAGGCGGAACAGCCAGACCAGGCCGGGGCGCCGGAGCAGCCAGGGCTCCCCCTCGGCCCAGCGGAGGAAGGGCTCGACGTCCACCGGCGCCTGATCCATGGGCCGGACGCTCACCTGGAGCCGCTGCCGCAGCTCGATCTCGGGGGCCAGCTCCGCGACGATCTCCTGCCGCCGGGCGATCTCCTCGGGGAGCGCGGGATGGAGCAGCCAGCCGGCGAGCGCCGCCTTGCCCGGGGGGCTGTGAACCGTGCCGAGGAGCTGGGCCACCGAGGCGCGGCCGAAGAGGTTGAGGTCGCGAGCCATGGGCCGCTCGGCGTCCTCCGGCTCGGGGAGGGAGGGGACGGGCAGGCGCATCCAGTCGCGGGCCAGCCGCAACAGCCCCTCCTCGTTGATCCGCCGCAGCTCCCCCTCCCGCCGCTGCCGCCGGATGACCCGGTCGTGATACGGCAACACCCAGACGAACACTCCCAGCCAGAGCACCGCCCCGGCCCACCACCCCCATCCCGCATGCCCCCGCTGCACCAGGATCACCGCCAGGCAGACCACGAACGCCAAGAACAGCCCGGCCCGGAGGAGGGAGAACCGGAAGGAGATCCGGGCCAGGCGAGTTTCCTCGGCGGCGAAGGCGTCGCGGCGGTGGGTGTAGGTGGTGGCGGGGGAGTCCATGGATTTGAGCCCCCAAAGGGGGCGACATCTGAAATAGGGGTAGGGAGGACCGGTTAAG
>JAICSG010001180.1 GCA_025937035.1 Thermoanaerobaculia bacterium
CGCCGGTCATCCAGAGCGCGAACGCCTTGAGGCCCGGGCGCTCTCCATGGACCGCCCGCGCGGCGTTCCACACCAGCCACCCATAGGCGAGGGCCAGGATCACCAGGTAGACCGCGTGCGAGGGGCGCTCCCCGAGGGACTCGATTGCGGCCTGCCTCGCGAACCACAGCGGGATGGCGGCAACGGCCAGCAGGACACCCGCCGCCGCCGCCAGCAAGCCGGCCCCGAGGGCCAGCAGGGCGCGATTGCCGCGCACGTCGTGGATCGGCCGGCCGTCGTCGGGATCGACCGGGCTCCCGGGGATCTCCTCCAGCAGGGCGGCGCGGCGCAGCCCGACCGCCAGCAGGCAGAACAGCGCGGCCACCAGCAGGATCTGCACGTCGTCCTTCTCGTCGAAGCCGTCCCGCATGGGAGCGGTGGCCACCTTCTTGCCGGCTGCCTTCGGATCCGGCTCATGCCCGCAGAACCGCGCGGTGCCCAGCTTGTTGGGATCGACCGGCAGTTGGGCGACCGGCCAGAGGGAGCCGTTGCCGACCGCGGCGATCCATGCCCGCGGGTCCGGCACGGACATGGAGCCCAACAGATACTTTGTCGCCTGGTAGACCCCCTCCTGGTATTCGCTGCCGAACTGCCGCCGCTGGCCGCCGAAGCGGTACCGCTGCTTCCCGCTCCCGTTTCCGGCCCTCAGCCGCGGGAATCCGGGCGAGCCCTCCGTGAACAGCGGGTAGCTCGACAGGACCAGCATGCCGCCCATCTCTTCGACGTAGTCCGGATGGGCGTAGAGCAGGTTGTTGTCGAACGTGAACAGGACCACGTCGGGGGCCAATTGCCGGAGCTTCTCCGCCAGGAACAGCTTGTCCTTGGGATCGGTCGCCACGATGCCGACGTAGCGGATCCCCTCCCGCGCGATCGTCTGCAAGAGGTTCGAGAACAGCAGGTCGTTGCCGGCGATGGTCGTCGAGCTGAAGGTGGGCACCAGGTCCGCCTCCCGCTCCTGGCCGGAGAGGTCCAGTCCCAGGGCGCGGCGGGCGGGCTGGACGGGATTGCCCTCCGTCTTCTCCTGCTTCTGCAGGTCTTCCCAGGCGTTGCGCAGGTCGGCGAGATGGCTGGGAAAAGTGAACAGAACCGGCCTCTCCTTGCGCTCCGGATCGGCGAAGGGATCGGCGAAGCTCTGTCCGTAGCGGGTGTCGTCCTCGATCAGCAGGCCGACCCTGCGAAGATTCCAGCCCATCTCCTGGCTCAGGAAATCGAAGGTCCGTTTCAGCAGCGCGGAATCCGGCAGAGCCGCGCGGCAGAAAGGCACCTGAAGCTCGTCGAAGACGGCCTCCAGATCCTCCGCCGTGGTGGACCCCGAGGCGGCCCGGAACGTGAGCGAAGCATCAGGCCGGTCCTTCTTCTGCCAGCCCAGCAGGGCTTGGCGGAGCGACTCGACCGAGCCGGAGTACGAGGGGCCCAGGATCGCGACTTGCGGCGAGAGGGCGGCCTCCTGAAGGTCCGCGATCAGGCTGAGCGCCTCCCGGAAGGCATCCTTCTGGATGCCCATCTTGGACGTCTCGGGGACCAGGAAGACCATCTCCAGGGCCCGGGGGTTGCTGCCGCGGAAGAGGAGTACCCCGGGCACCGCGGTCTGGGCCGGAGCCCCCGCCTTGTCCCCGGTGCTCGCCCAGGGGAGCC
>JAICSG010000147.1 GCA_025937035.1 Thermoanaerobaculia bacterium
ATACACTGCACTAAGCGGATCACGTAGCCGTCCACCTTGATCGTATTGGTTTCTTCATCATACCATCCGTCGAAACCAGCAGGGTCCTCTTTATTACATTTGATCGTCACTTTGTTGTCAGAATCAGGCTTCCCGATAGTGATAACATCTCCATCTTGGCAAAATGGACCCTTGTCGAAATGGATGATTTTCCAGTCCTTGAAATAGTCCTTGATTGGCATGATCGGTCCTCCTGGTCATGAGTGGAACGTTCAAGAGTAGGGTGAAGGTAGAGCGACAGGGCTCTCAAGATTTTTTGGACGGTCAGGGAGCTTTCCTCACCGCCAGTCCCCCTGGAGGACGAAGGCTCCCCAGTAGGCGGGATCACGGAAACGGTGCTGGCGCGCGAGAGAGAGGCGGGCCTTGCGCAGCGCGGCGGCGGGACGCAGGCCTTCGCTCCACAGGCCGCGATAGAACGCCGTCATGAGCGCGGCGGTCGCCCGGTCGTCGATCCACCACAGGCTCGCCACTACCCGCGGCGCTCCCGCGTAGAGAAAGCCACGGGTGAGACCGAGGAGCCCTTCGCCGCGGATCTCCTTGCCCAGGGCCGTCTGGCAGCCGGAGAGCACCACGAGGTCGGCTGCCAAGTCGAGGTCGTAGACGTCGCGCAGTCCCAGGAATCCTTCCCGCGCCTTGCCGGCCGCGTCGACGCGGGAGAGGGCAAGGCCCGAGAGCTCCGGACGTTCCGCGTCGAAAACGCCGTGGGTGGCGAAGTGGATGTACCGGAAGTCGCGCAGGCGTCCAGAGAGGACGAGGGCGCGGTCGGCCGCGAAGTCGAGCTCGGTGGTGACCTTTCCCGGCGGAGCCAGGGAGGCGATCGACAGGGCTTCCTGGCGGGAGAAGCGGAGGCGGCTCAGGAGGAGAGAGTCCGAGCCGTCACCCCGCCGATCGCGCGCGGCCGGGACCGTGGTGGAGGCCTTCCGTCCACTTTTTGCGATCCGGGGATCGTCCGGCTGGAAGACCGGATCGGCGAGCACGATGGCGAGCTCGCGGGCTGGCGGCCTCCGGGCGAGGTCCCGTCTCTCGGCCGCGAGCACGGACGCCGACGGCAGCTCGACCACCTCATGCCGTGCGAGGACGGGATTCGACTGTCCGGGCTCGGGGAGGGCGTCGAAGGGGATGTACCCCAGAGCTCCGTCGGGGACGATCGCCAAGCGTCGATCCTTGAGCTCGCCGGCCACGGGGCTGAGGATCATTCTGCTCAGCGTCCGCCCGATCCCCGCCCGGCTGTCTTCGCTGCCCGGCGTGCTCAGGGTCTGATGGAAGGCGCGGGCCGCGCTCTCGATCTTCTCCCGGCCGGGGAGGATGAAGGAGCGCAGCCCCTTCCTATCGACCGCCCAGAGATAGCTCCTCTCGGGTCCGAGGGAATATTCGAGAAGCAGCGTCCCGGAGTCGAGAAGCGCCTGGATCTCCCCGGTGCGCGCGGCCTCGGGATGGATGAGCTCGGCGTAGCGCGGGTTTTGCCGCCGTATCTCGGAGTCGAGATTGTCGAGCTCGGCCCGGATCTGCTCGCTTTCGATCTCCAGGGTCTTGCTCTCCGCCTGATCCCCCTTGCCACGGCCGAGGAGGAGCTGCCGGCGATCCGCTTTCAGAGCCAGGCGGCGTTCGAGATCGCGTTGCCGCGCCGCCAGCGTTGGATCGATACCGGACCGGATCACGGCACCGCTCTCGCGCAGCACGTCGAGGAGCGAGCGGGCGCGCCCCTCCTCGCTCGCTTCGAAGGCGGCGCGATCGAAACCCTGGCCGGGATGGGCGGCGGCGAGGCGCATCAGGATGTCGACGCGGAGCTCGTAGACTTTGCTGCGGGAGCCGCGAAAGGCGGCGCGGAGCTCAGGGTTGCCCAGGCGCGTGCGGAGCGATTCGAGGGCTGCGATGGCGGCTTCGGCGTCGCTCGCCGCGCTTTCGAGATCGCCGGGCTTCCCACGGTCCCGCAGAGCACGGGCCCGCGTGAAGAGGGTCGCGACCTCATTGATGCGATCGCCGGCGGCGCGCAAACCGAGGAGGGCCTGCTCGAAAAGCGGCAAGGCCTCCGCGACCTGGCCGCTGGCGGCCAGAGCCTCGCCCTTGTGTCCCAGGGTGGTGGCCTCGCTGGCGCGGTCTCCGGTCTGGCGCTGCAGTGCCAGGGCCTTGTCGAGCTCGGCGAGCGCCTCGGCAGAGCGGCCGGCCTCTGCCAGGGCCTCGCCGAGATAGCTCCGGCTGAGCCCCTCGTTCCGCGCGTCCGAGATGGCGCGGGCGACCTCGAGGGCCTGGCTGTGGAAAGAGACCGCCTTGTCGGCCGTACCGATCTGGTGCTCGAGCCGGCCGAGGTTGTTGAGGGTCGCGATCTCGCCGCGCCGGTCCTCGACCGCCCGGCGGAGCGCCAGGGCCTGGGTCAGATAGAGACGGGCCCGCTCCGCCTCGCCGATGGCCATGTAGGCGACCCCCAGATTGTTCAGGGTGGAAGCCTCCTGCCGGCGGTCGTCCAGGGTCGCGAGGATCTCCCGGGCCTTGCCGTAGGCCTTGAGCGCCTCGCCGATCTCCCCCAGGCCGCGGTAGAGGACGGCGAGGTTGTTGAGCGCCTGGGCCTCCCCGGCCCGGTCGCCGATCGTCCGGCGGATCGCCAGCGCCTGCCGGTAGCTCTCCTCAGCCGGCCCCGGCTCGCCCAGGCTGAAGGAGGCGAAGCCGAGGTTGTTGAGCACCGCGGCCTCGCCCTTGCTCTCGCCAAGCTGATGGAAGAGAGCCAGCGCCTCCCGATAGCAGGCGAGCGCCGGCTGGATGCCGTCGCGGGCGTGGAGCACCAGACATTGGTTGTTGCGTACGTCGGCCTGATAGTAGGGAAGATCCAGGCGGCGCGCGAGGTCGCTGGCGTGGGCGAGGGCCTCGTCGGCGGCGGGGAGCTCGCTCTTCTCCCAGAGGGTGAGCCCGAGGTCGTTCCAGGCCACCATCTCGCGCTTGGGGTCTTGCAGCTCCCGCCAGCGGGAGGCCGCGTCGCGATAGAGCTCGATGGCCTGGCTCTGCTTGCCCAGACGATGGGCGACGGCGGCGAGGGCGGCGACGGCCTCGGCCTCGCCCGACCGGTCGCCCGCGGCCTGGAAATGGCCGCGCGCTTCCTGGAGAGCCGCGAGGACCTTCTCGAGGCTGCCCGTGGGCTCGCGACGCAGGATCGTTTCCGCGCGCGTCATCGCCTCCAGGGCCGCGATCCGTTCCCGCTCCTCCGGGATCTCGTCCAGGCGGATCTCACAATGGCCGGGCCCCACCCCCTTCGTCCCGGCGCGCACCTCGACCTGATAAGCACCCGTGGCGGCCGGACGCAGCAGGGCGGCCTCGACTCCCCAGCGGTCCAGGGGGGAGTCGACCGCGGCCACGCTCTCACCTCGTGGCCCGCGCACGTCGACGGTCAGGTGGATTCCCCGTTGCTCGACGGCGAGGGAATACGCCCTGCCGGCGGTGAGCTCGGCCGCGAAGACCCCGGTGTCACCGGCGGCGAAGGCGCGCTCCAGCGACGTGCCGGCCGCGAGGGGGACCGGAGCCGGGGCCTGCGCGCTCCCGCCGCCTCCCACCGCCAGGGCGCAGAGAACGGCCAGAGCTGCCCATCGCGGACTTCGGCTGCGTCGCATGTCACTGCACCTGCGGGGCCTCCCCCTTCCTCGGATAGATCAGCGCCTTATTCGGATAGGCCGGGGCCTTGGGCACCGGCACCGGCTCGGCCTTGATCTTCTCCTGGAGATATTTGATCGCGGCGTCGAGTTGGGCGTCCTTCCCCTCGAAGGTGGCGTGGGGGGCGTTCTCCACCACGATGTCCGGATCGACGCCGTGCCCCTCGATCAGCCAGATCCCCTCGGGGCCGTAGACCCCGAACTCGGCCGCGGTGGCGATCCCCTTGTCCACCAGGATGTTGCTCGACGACAGCCAGATCTCGCCGCCCCAGGTGCGGCTGCCGAGCACCGGGCCCAGCTTCAGCCTCTTCACCCCCTCGGCGAAGGCCTCGCCGTCCGACGCGGTCGACTCGTTGACCAGCACCACCAGATGGCCGCGGAAGGCGTAGGGCATGTTCGAGTAGGGCTCCCCCGTGCGCGGCTGCCACCAGAACCACGCCTTGCGCAGCAGCTTGGCCAGGATCCAGCTCTCGATGTTGCCCCCCTTGTTGTTGCGCACGTCGATGATCAGCCCGGGGCGGTTGAACACCGGATAGAAGTCGCGCGCCCAGCTCGTGTAGTCCTGGCCGCCCATCGCCCGCAGGTGGACGTAGCCGATCTCCCCCTTCCCCTTCTCCTCCACCGCCAGCCGCCGCGAGTACTCCCAGTCGGCATAGCGCAGGTCGGCGGCGTCCTTGGGCGAGACCGGCTTCACCACCACGTCCCGGCTCTTGCGGGTCCTGGCGTCCTTGACCCGCAGGAGCACCTGCTTGTCGGCCTGGTTGCGCAGCAGGGAGCCGAGGTCGCGGGTGGAGAGGGACGATACGCCGTTGACCGACTCGATCACGTCGCCGTCCTCCACGTCCACCCCCGGCGCGCGGAGCGGCCCGGCGTCGGCCGGCAGGTCGGGGTCCGAGCGGTAGATGTGGGTGATCTTCCAGCCGCCCGCGGCCTCGTCGCGGGCCAGCTCGGCGCCCAGCGAGGCGATCTCGACGTCCTCGTCCCCCTTGCGCGGCTCGCTGCGGACGAAGGTGTGCAGGGCCGACAGCTCGCTCACCATCTGCCCCAGGAGGTCGTCGAGCTCGCCGCGGCTGGTCACCCGCAGGCTCAGAGGCCGGTACTTCTCCAGCATCGCCGGCCAGTCCACCCCGTGCATCCTGGGGTCGTAGAAGTAGTCGCGCTCCAGCCGCCAGGCCTCGCGGAACATCTGCTGCCACTGCTCGCGGGGGTCGAAGGGGAAGGTCCACTTCGAGAGGTCCACCCGGGCCTTCTCCAGCTCCTTGTCCGAGAGGCCGTCGTCGCCCGCCGTGGCGTCGCCCGCGTCGACCACGTAGAGGTCGTCCATCTTGCGGATCATCAGCTTCTTGCCGTCCGCCGAGAGGTCGTAGTCCTCGAGGCCGGCCAGGACCGTCTTGGGATCGATCTTCTCCCAGTCGAACGGCACCGCCTGGAGCGCCCTCATGTCCTCCATGAGCCCGGGCTGGACCGAGATCCAGAAGAGGTGGTCCTCGCTCGCCTGCAGCGACTCGTAGTTGCCGGGGGGCACCGGGACCTCGTAGAGCCGGGAGGAGAGGCCGTCGAGGTCGATCTGCACCCTGGGCGGCTTCCTGGCCTTGTCCTCCTCCTCGCCCTTGGCCTTCTCCTTGGCCTTGTCCTTCCCCTTCTCATCCTTGCCGGCGACGGTGTCCGGCGGCGTCTCCTCTTCCTCTTTGTCCTTGTCCTTGGGCTTGGCCGGATGGAGCTCGTCCGGCGGCTGGAAGGGGGAACGGGTGTCCTTCTTCAGGGCGATCCCGAAGATGCCGGTGGTCGCCGTGAGATAGGGGTCGGGCTGGCGCGGCCCCCACACCGAGCGGACGAGGGTGTTGAGGCTGCGGTCCGAGAGGAAGTAGAGCCACTTGCCGTCGCGGCTCCAGGTGGGGCTCGCGCTGTTGAAGCGGTTGGAGGTCACCGGCACGGTCTTGCCGGTCTCCACCTGGTAGAGGTAGATGCGGGTGAACGAGTTGGATTCGGGGATCGCCCAGGCCAGCCAGCGGCTGTCCGGCGACCAGGCGAGGTCCTGGAACTCGCCGAAGGCGGCGGTGGAGACGGCGATCCGCTTCTGCTTGCGGGTCTTGAGGTCGAGCAGCCAGAGCTGCTGATCCTTGTCGTGATGGGCCAGCCAGCGCCCGTCCGGCGAGGGCTCCCCCTCCCAGCGGAGCACCTTGGCGTCGGAGGTGAGCTGCTCGGGGGTCCCCACGCCGTTGGCGGGGAATTTCCAGAACTCGACCTCCCCCGACTCGTCCGACAGGGCGATCACGCTCTTGCCGTCCGGCAGGAAACGGCCTTCCCGGTAGCGCACCCCCGGCTTGCGGGTCACCTCGACGATGCGCCCCTCCTTGGCCGGCACCACGAACACCTGCCCGCGGGCGGTCAGCACGATCCGGTTGCCGTCGGGCGACAGCCGGGCCGCGGTCAGGAAGTCCATCGGCTTCTTCACCCAGGTCTCCCGCATCTGGTCGAAATCCGAGATCAGGCGGATGGGGACCGGCGCGTCCTGGTTGGCCGCGACGTCGAAGATCCGCAGGTCGGCCCCGAGCTGATAGACGATCCGGCCGTCCGAGAGGTCCGGCGAGGTCACGTCCCACCCCTGGTGATGGGTGAGCTGGCGGAGGTCCTTGCCGTTCTCGTCCATCGACCAGAGATTCATGGTGCCGTCGCGGTCCGAGACGAAGTAGATCCGCCCCTGCCAGAGCATCGGCGACTTGCTGGTGCCGGCGAAGTCGGCGGTGAGCGGCACGGCCTCGGCGGCGCCGTCCATATACCGCCAGAGGCTCTGGGCGGTCCCCCCCTTGTAGCGCTTGGTGTGGCTCCCCTGGAAGGCGAAGCGGGTGAAGAAGAGCGTCTTGCCGTCCGGCGCGTAGACCCCCTCGCTCGCCTGCGCCAGGGGGACCAGCGCGCGCCGTCCCGTGGCCGGATCGATGCGGGCGAGATCGACGCCCGGCAGCCCGGTCTCGTGCGACGTGGCATAGAGCACCTCGCCGCCCGGCGTCCACCCCACCACCACGGCCCCGGTCCGCCCGCCCTCCCCCTCGAAGGTCCGGCGCGCCGGCAGCCCGCCGTCGATCGGCATGGTGTAGACCTCGGTGGGTCCCTCGTAGGCCGCCGAGAAGGCGAGCGTCTTGCCGTCCGGCGAGATCGCGGGGTGGGTCTCCTCGGCCGGATGGGTGGTCAGCCGCGTGGCGACTCCCCCCCGGCGGTCCACCCGCCAGAGATCCCCCTCGGCGGCGAAGACGATCGTGTCGCCATGGATGGCGGGGAAACGGTAATAGCCGAGCGTCTCCTCGGCGCGCAGGGCGCAGGGGAGCAGCAGAAGGACGACGAGCGTGAGAATCCTGCGTGTCACTTGGGAAAACCTCCGGGCGCGGATGGTAACAAAAAGCAGCGGAAGGCGAGGGCGGCCTCCCCGCCCCGACGGGGGAGGCCGCCCACATCCAGGTGGAATCGGGACTCTTCTGGTCCCTCGACCAATGCCGGCGATTCTGGTAGGATATCGACAATGGACGAAAAACGCCCAGGAATGAGTCTCAAAGCGCCCGGGGCGTCCGGCGGCTCCCTGCACCTGCCGGGCCGTGGCCCGTCCCCGGCGGTCGATGACCATCTGGTGGTGCCGGAGGTCACGCGCGACGAGATCATCGCAGGCCGCAAGGTCGTGGCCTTCCCGGCCGAGGCGCCCCACGCGGACAAGCAGGTCGACCTCGACACCCTCCTGCGGCTTCACGTGGCGCCGGGGTATGTCGTCTCGGCGGACCTGATCACCCGCTTCGCGGTGGATTCGGACTTCGCCAGCGATACCTGCGTGCGGCGGGAGGGGGAGGATCCGGCGACCGGCCGGCGTTATCTGGAGGAGATCGCCTTCGAGGTGGTCTCGACCCAGAGCGAGCGGAACGCGGCGGAGAAGGCCCAGGTGATGCATCGCCGTGGCGTGCGCCGGATTTTCGGGGTCTGGGTCAAGGGGCGCCGGAGGGTCTGCGAGTGGTCGGCCGAGAGCGAGGGCTGGCGTCCGCTGGAGGAAGAGTCTCAGATCACGGATTGCTGCCTCGGGGCACCCCTGCCGGTGAAGGCACTGCTCGATGTCGCGCTGGTCCCCAGAGCGGTGGTCCAGGCCTTGGAGGCCAAGGGCGATCCGGCGATCCAGGAGCTGAAGGAGGCGGCAAAAGCCGAGGGGATGGCCAGAGGGATCGCTGAATCCATCCTCGCGGTCCTGGAGACGCGGGGAATCACCATGAGCCCGGAGCGACAGGAGGAGGTCCTGGGTTGTTCCGATGTCGATCGCCTGCAACGGTGGCTGAGGGAGGCCACTCTGCCGGCCACGACTGAAGCCGCCGCCCGGGATTGAAATCCACCCTTCCAGGGCGGTCCCCACCGCGCGCCACCCCGCCAGACGGCCCACGCCCCACCCTCCGAAACGTTGCCTTCGCCTTCCGAAAGGCCCAGACTGGCAGCCGGAGGTACAGCATCATGCTCACCACAACGCAATCGCACGCGGAGATACACTTCGCGC
>JAICSG010000241.1 GCA_025937035.1 Thermoanaerobaculia bacterium
CTGGGGACGGAGACGCCGCAAGGAATGTAGAGACGCCCCGTGGGGCGTCTCCGAGGCGGCGGAGATGGCCCGATCGCGGAGACGCCCCACGGGGCGTCTCTACGATGGGACAGCCGCCGTTCCGGCCCCCTCAGATTACCCGCCGCCCCGGATAGACCGCCACCTCCGAGCCGTCCGCCAGGAAGGCCGAGCTGGGCTCGCCGGACAGGGGCGCCGCGAATTGCCGGCCGTAGAGGGCGGCCACGTCGCAGTCGAGCACGGGGCGCAGCAGCTTCCAGACCCGCCAGCGCGGGTGCTCCACCTGGTACTCCACGCAGCCGCCGCCGCGCAGGGAGGAGTACCCCCAGTAGTGCTCGGTGATGAATTCCTCCTCCGAGCCCGGCGCCGCCTCCTCAGGCGTGCCCACCACCACCGCGCCGATGCCGTTCCAGCGCCCCCGGAGCCGCCAGCCGTACATCACGTACAGGCCGCCCCGGGTGGGGTCCCCGGTGATCGAATGGCGCATGGGCAGGGATACGTACTTCTCGCCGTAGAGGAGCCGCGCCGTGCCGGCGATGGCGAAGCGGGGGACGATCTCCTTGACGAAGACCACCCCGCGCCGCCAGCCGTCCTCCGCCTTGCGGCGCACGTAGAAGCGGAGGTTCACCTCCTCGAAGTCGCGATGCCCGGGAATGGCGATCCCCCGCACCCGGGTGTCGAGGAAGAGGAAGCCCACCATGCTGGCGAAGGTCTTCCCCTGCCACGAGTCGAGCTCCGTGCCGGCCGGCACCAGGGGCTGGAGGATCTCCGGCGGCACCTCGTAGTTGAGCATGGCGAGGTAGCGCCAGCGGGCGGTCAGGAAGGGGCGGGGGGGCACGGCTCGATCTTAGCCCACGAGCGCCTGCGAGGCCGGCCGCAGCCGCCGCCCCTCGCCATAGGGGTAGAACGACACCACCTCCCCCTGGCGAAGGCGCTCCTGGAGCCCCCGCCAGAGCTCGGCGCCGAACAGGTCGCCGTGCTCGCGGAGGAAGGCCTCCCGCAGCTCCCCCTGGAGGCCCAGGAAGGTGAGCAGCTCGGAGGGGAAGATGTCGTCCTCCCCGACGCCGAACCAGGGCTCGGCCGCCATCTCCTCCAGCTCGTCCCTGGGCGGCGGCAGCTCCCGGAAGGTGAGGTCGGTGAGCGAGCAGAGCTCGTCGTAGTCGTAGGAGAGGACCCGGCCGTGGCGGGTGACGCCGAAGTTCTTGAGCAGCACGTCGCCCGGGAAGATGTTGGCCGCCGCGAGGTCCTTGAGGCAGCGCCCCCAGTCGAGCACAGCCGCCCCGGCCTGGCCTGCTTCCGTCTGCTGGATGTAGAGGTCGAGAGGGACCACCTTCCGCTCGACGTAGCAGTGGCGGACCAGCACCTCCTCGCCGTGGACGGAGACCGTGCGCGAGGCGTCGGCGAGGAGCTCCTCGAGCAGCTCGGGGGCGAAGCGCGAGCGCGGGAAGGTGAGGAACTCGAACTCCTGGAAGCCCACCAGCCGCCCCACCCGGTCGTGGACCTGCACGGTGCGGTACTTCTCCTTCACCCGCTCCCGCGTGGTGTTCTTCTGGGGCGGGAAGGCGTCCTTGATCACCTTGAAGACGAACTCGTAGGAAGGGAGCGTGAACACCGACATCACGAGGCCGCTGGCCCCGGGGGCCGCCACGAAGCAGGCCTCGCTGCCGGCGATGTGGGCCATGAGGTCCCGGTAGAGCTCGGTCTTGCCGTGCTTCCGGTAGCCGAGGGAGGTGTAGAGCTCCGGGATGCGCTTTCTCGGCAGGATCGACCTCAGGAAGCCGATCACCTGGCGCGGGCTCGCCACGTCGACGTGGAAGTCCCAGCGCGCGAAGCTGAACACCACGCTGGTCTCGTCCTCGGTGTGGAGCACGGCGTCGACCGTGATCCCCTCCCGGGGATTGACCAGGGCCAGCACCACCGGCACGCAGGCGTCCCCGCGGCGGGCCCGCCCCACCACGTAGACCCCCTTGTTGCGGAAGAAGAGGGGCCGCAGCACGTCCAGCGCGTCGATCTCGGGGGTGCCGAGCGCCTGGGCCATCCCCCGGTCGAGCCGCTCGGCCGCCAGGGCGGCGTCCCCCGCGAGGTCGCGGAAGGGGACCCGGAAGCCGGCGTCCTCCAGGACCCGGCGCACCACGGCGGCGTCGATCCGGTGGACGGCGTACATGCGGGCGCTCGCCATCTCCCAGCCGTGGAAAGGCAAGGGAAACTCATCGGTGGTGAAGTCGATGGCGGGATCGACTCCGTCGTGGGCGAAGACCTTGCGGGTGATGGAGTTGAAGTAGGTCTGGGCGATCTCGAAGTCGTCGCGCCCGAGGATGGCCCGGATGTAGGCCTCCTTCATCGCCGCCCACACGGCCGGGTCGGCCAGGCGGTCGCGGAGCTGGCCGCGCAGGACCTCGATCGTCTCGTCGACGCTCCACGACGGCAGCTCCAGCTTCTCCAGGGTGTCGCGGTGGATCCCCTCCCAGTCGCGCTCCTCGAAGCGCTGCCGCACCCGCCGCGTGATGGCGCGCAGCCCCCGGTGGTGCTCGTCGAAGGCTTGGCGGATGGTCTCGGCGCCGCGGGCGGCGGTGGCTTGGAGGTCCATGGTGGGCATTAAAAGGGACCCAAGGGACTGCAGGGACAACAGGGACAACAGGGACAACAGACCAAGCTGGAAGCGCGGTTTTTTTATCCGCTGTCCCTTCTGTCCCTGAAGTCCCTGTTGTCTCTTGGGTCCCTTGTTTCTTCCACGCAGTATACCCCTCCCCCCACGCACCCTCGACGAGCGCGAGCGGGAGGAGCACCTGCGGCTGCGGCACCTGCTGAAACGGCGAGCGGGGAACCGAAGCGGTTTTCCACTGTAGAGACGCCCCGTGGGGCGTCTCCGAGGCGGAGGGAACGATCCGATGGGCCACAATGTGACCGCGGAGCGTCCGGGAGAGCACAGCCGATATTGCCGCTCCAGAGACGCCCCACGGGGCGTCTCTACAATGGTCCCAGACGGCGCAAAGCTTGACAGCCTTCCTCTTTCCCCCTACTCTCCGCGCTGGCAGGCAACAGACAAGCCTGTCTCAGTAACCAGTGAACGCAGAGGGACCTGGCTTTTGAGTGGGTCCCTTTCGTGTTTCTGGGGAAAACCAAGAAAGAGAGTTTGCAGAATGCGTAACACCGGAAGAGTGAAGTGGTTCAACGACAGCAAGGGATTCGGATTCATCACGCCGGAGGACGGTCAGAAGGACTGCTTCGTCCACCACTCGGCGATCCAGGGCAACGGCTTCAAGTCGCTGGCCGAGGGGGACCGCGTGGAGTACGACGTCGTGGCCGGCAAGAAGGGCCCGGCCGCCAGCAACGTCGTGAAGATCGCCGGCTGAGCCACGCCTCACTCAACCTGCCGATGGAGCCGCTCCGTTTTGGGGCGGCTTTTTCGTTTTCAGCCCAGGTGCGCGGCCACCACCCGGGCCCACAGCAGGGCGTTGAAGAGCAGGTAGCCGGCCGGGAACAGAATCAGGCTCCAGCGGTCGATCGCCGTCACCGTCCGCCCCTCTCCGCTCCCGCGCAACCGGAACACCACCACGCTCTCCGCCGACGCCAGGAAGATCATGAAGAAGCTCCCCAGCAGGAAGTCGTCCAGCAGGGTGAGATAGGAGGTCCGCGGCGTGATGCCGCCCACCACATAGCTGAACGCCACCGTCGCCAGCAGCAGGGTGACCGCCACCGTCGAGCGATCGCCGAGATCCGCCGGCTCGAGCAGGAAGACGGTCCAGGAGAGGATCACCAGCAAGACCTCGATGGCGATGATCTTCCAGGCGTAGAACGCCGGCCGGCGGGCGACGTGGATCTCGATCCGGTACCGCGAGAAGGTCTGGTCGATGAAGCCGTAGTACTCCGGCGTATGCCGCACGCGGATCTCCTCGATCTCCCACTCCGGCAGGCGCACCCTGTCGCTCAGCACGTTCCGGGGATCGGCCGGCCAACCCCGTTCGGCGTCCCCCCGGGCCTTCTCCTCCATGCCACCGTCGAAGGCCACGTCCTCGATTTTGGCGGAGGATTCCACGTAGACCGGCAGCACCTGGCGATCGAACGGAAAGTCGCGGAGATTCAGCGGCGCCCGGAACCTGCCAGAGTAGGTGCTCAGCAGACGCACCCGGCCGGGCGCGGGGCTCTCGACGGCCGGGGCCGCCCAGCGCGACCGCTGGTCCAGCGCGTTGACCAGGTCGATCTGCGGCTGCCACTTCACCTCCTGCGCCCGGAGGTCGGGATCCGCGCCGGTCAGGCGCGGGTCCTCCCATTCCATGTACAGATAGAAGTCGGCCTGGAAGCTCTCGGACACCGAGTCCACGTCCGTCACCGAGTTGAAGTAGAAATTCGTCGTGATCCGCGTCGGATGGGCCGGCGGCGGCACGGCCTGCTCGGCATGGGCCCAGCGGCCCGTGGCCGCCAGCAGGATCAGCAGGACGAGCCAGGGGCGGCCGATCTTCGAATCCATGGGCTCCCTCCCGGCAAAGGCTCAAGACCTCAAGAGAAACGAATGACCACTGGTTTCTCCAGAGGTTACGAGAGCAGCGGAAGGGAGTCAACCCGAGGAGCAGGCGGGCCTTTCCGGGGGAATCTTTTCGTTTTCCGGCGCCACACAAAAGGGGCGTCCACGCCGGGACGCCCCGAAACACAGCTCAGAGTCTTACACAAGCAGTACCGCCGGTAGGAAGGCGGTGTCGCAATGAGAAGATCGGCTTTGTATCCCTAGTGTGGACCGCGGACCGGACCGGGACAGCCACGATAAGATGGCGGTCCCATGCCCCTCCCCTGGACCATCGATCCGGACATCCGCCGCGCCTCCACGCTGCCGGCCGAGGTCTATGGCGATCCCCGCTGGCTCGCCGCGATGCGCGACCGCGTCTTCGCCCGGAGCTGGCAGCTCGTGGCGGACACCGACGCCGTGCGTGTCCCCGGGTCCACCCACCCCTTCACCCTGCTCGAGGGGGTGCTCGACGAGCCGCTGGTGCTCACCCGCGACACCCAGGACCGGCTCCATTGCCTGTCGACCGTCTGCACCCATCGCGGCACCCTGGTCTGCGAGCACGGGGCGGTGCTGCCGGCGCTGCGCTGCCGCTATCACGGCCGGCGCTTCGCCCACGACGGGCGCTTCCTCTCGATGCCCGAATTCGAGGGCGCGGAGGGATTTCCCTCCCCGGCGGACGACCTGCCGAAGATCCCCTTCGGCGCCTGGGGGAAGCTCCTCTTCGTCTAGCTCGACCCCGCCTTTCCGCTGGCGGAGCTGACGTCGGAGATGGACGCCCGGGTCTCCTGGCTCCCCCTCCGCGAGGCCGTGCTCGACCCCTCCCGCTCGCGCGACTACCTGGTGAAGGCCAACTGGGCGCTCTACTGCGACAACTACCTGGAGGGGTTCCACATCCCCTACGTCCACGCGGGGCTGGCGGGCGCGCTCGACTACGGCGAATACCGCACCGAGCTCTTCCGCTGGTCCAACCTCCAGGTGGGGGTGGCGAGCGGCGGCGGGGACGTCTTCGATCTGCCAACCTCGTCCCCGGACTACGGTCAAAAGATCGCCGGCTACTACTTCTGGCTCTTCCCGAACACCATGCTGAACGTCTACCCCTGGGGGATCTCGGTCAACATCGTTCGCCCCCTGGCCCCGGACCGCACCCGCGTCTCCTTCCTCTCCTATGTCTGGGACCCCGCCCGCCTCGACCGCGGCGCCGGCGCCGCCCTCGACCGCGTCGAGCGCGAGGACGAGGCGGTGGTCGAGAGCGTCCAGCGCGGCGTGCGCTCCCGCCTCTACCACCGCGGGCGCTACTCGCCGGCACGAGAGCAGGGGGTACATCATTTTCATCGGTTGCTGGAGGGGTTTCTGGGCGCGGGGTAGCCCGGCCGCGAAAAAAACGGGCCCCCCGGGCACACCGCACCCGGAAGGCCCCGCAAGGGCCCCTTGGCTTTCGATTTAGTTGTCGAAGAACCCGATACAACCGACTTCTACGTCTACTGCTGAGCGGACGGCCCCGGCTGAGGCTGCGGCGTATCAGCCGGAGCCTTCTTCTTGCGGGGCCGGCGCGGCTTGACCCCGAAGCCGAGAAGCGTCTGGTTGTCGAAGCCGAGGGTGCCCCGCAGAAGCGCCGCGAGCTGCGACTGCAGGACCTTCCCCTTCTTCTCCAGATCCTGCCTCTGCCGCACGGTCTCCTGAAGCGAGCCGCGCAGATCCTGCTGCCTGGTGTCCATCCCCTTGGCGTCGGCGATGAGCCCTGTGAGCTCCGTCGCCTTGTCCTTGAGGAAGGGCATGTCCGTGAGGTGGGGCTGGAGAGCGGCGTTGAGCAGCTCCCAGTCCGAGATCAGTTTCGCCAGCGTGACGGTAGCCATGATCTTTCTCCTTGTTTGGCTGTCGTTTGCGAGGGATTCCCGCCCTCGACGGGTTGTATTCAGAGTCACAGATCACTAC
>JAICSG010000426.1 GCA_025937035.1 Thermoanaerobaculia bacterium
GACCGCCGTGGCACCGCTGCTGTCCATGCCGCCGTCGAGGCTCAGCGTGGGCGTGGAGGAGCGCTCGCGGAAGGGGAGGGTCTCGATCGCCTGGGCCGCGGCGTGGGCGAGGATCTGGAGCGCCTCGACCCCGAGCTCGGCGCCGTCGAGGCGGTCGGCGTAGAGGCCGGCGGCCACGCGGTCGCGGAGCAGGATCGGCACCAGCACGCCCTCGCTCGGCAGCGGGCTCTCGATGCGGCTGCACAGGGCGGCGCAGTCGGAGGCGCTGAGCGGGATGGCGCCCTGGCCTTGAGCGAGCCGCCCCCAGGCGCCGTCCTGGGCGTCGAGAGTGAGGTTGCGGAGCGCCGCCTCGGCGTCGCCGAAGCCCTCGCTCCCCCAACCCCTGAGCTCGCCGCCGCGCAGCAGCAGCACGGCCGCGCGCGAGGCGTAGTGGGCCGACTCGCGCAGCAGGGCGGCCAGGATGTCCGCCTGTGAGCGGGCGCGGTCGATGCCGGCGATGGCGTCCCGCAGGGCCCGCACGGCGCCGCGGCGGGCGCCCGGTCCCACCTCCCGCTCGGCGGCAGGACCGAGGTCCTCGTGCGAGAGGTAGGAGGACGGCAGCGACGGAGTGAATTCCTCCAGACGCCGCTGGATCTCGTCGTTGCTGGCGCGCAGGCGCTGGGAGATCTCCTGACGCAGCTCGGCGAGGGCGCGCTCGACCGAGGCGCCGATCTCGCTGTTCAACTGGTGGATTCTTTCCGAAAGGGACATCCGTTGCTCTCCGCGGCCGTCCTCTGAGTGTCAAGGTCCGTCTATGGGAAGCTGATTATTCTGGACCCGCCGCGCGGTGTCAAGGAAAAAGCCCTCTGGAACAAGGGCTTAGGAGCATGCGCGCGTCCGGGCATTGATGCCCGGCCGGGGCCGTGGTACGTTCGGCGCGGGCCAGACACAGGAGATCATCGATGGATTGGAGCCCCCGCCGACCCTCCCGAGCGCGCAGGCATGGCGCCGCTCTCCTCTGCGGCGCGCTGCTGTTGCTCATGGGCGCCCCCGGCTGCGGCCGGCGGGCCGCGGAGAAGGCGGCGCGGCCGGAATCCTCCGAATCCCAGACCGAGTGGGCGTGGCTCCAGCGGACCAAGGCCGACCTCGACGCCCGGCGGGCCCGGCTCGCCGCCCAGCCCGACCCCGGGCTCCAGAAGGAGACGCAGGCCCTCTCCGACGAGCTCAACCGCCGCCTCGCCGCCTTTCTCAACGCCGATCCGCCCGTCCAGGGGGAGCCCCTCAGCGAGCGCCAGAAGGCCGCCCTGCGCATGAAGAGCGACGAGGAGATCTACCTCGCCCGCACCTGGATCGAGCAGGGCGGCGACTTCCAGCGCGCGATCGACATCTACAAGGAGGCGCTGGTGGTGGACCCCGACAACCCCCGTCTCAAGGAGGAGCTGGCGCGGGCCGAGGCGCGGCGCTACATGACCCGCGAGACCTTCGCCCAGGTGCAGAAGGGGATGGAGCCGGACGAGGTGCGCCGCCTCCTCGGGGCGCCCAACCTCAACAACGTGCGGAGCTACCCGGAGCGCGGGGTGACCGGGTGGTTCTATCCGCGGAACGCCAGCGGCGATGCCGCCGCCGTCTGGTTCCACAAGGAGGACGGCAGGACGGTGGTCTACCTCGCCGACTTCGACGCCGTCCATCCGCAGCCCGCCGCGCCGGCTCCGGTCCCGGCGCCGCGGAGCGCGGCTTGACTTTCCCGCGGATTTGAGCGAAATTTGCTCTCTGCGCCCTCCGAAGCTGGGGGGCGCTTTCATCCTGCCAAGAAAAGAGGTGAGTGCCCGATGCCCGTTGTGCATGTGCGCGAGGAAGAGAGCTTCGAGAACGCCTTGCGCCGTTTCAAGCGGAAGGTCGAAAAGTCAGGGATCTTGACCGAGCTGCGGAAACGGCAGCACTTCGAGAAGCCCTCGGTGAAGCGCAAGCGCAAGGCCGTGCAGGCCCGCAAGAAGATCATGCGGAAGCTGCTGGAAGAGCGTCGTCAGGGTCTGGCGTAAGCCCGAGCCCCCTGCGCCACCCGGACGGGAGGAGGCCGAAAGGCTTCCTCCCGTTTTGTTTTGTGGGGTTTACCGCCGGCTGGTGGCCGTCATCCCTTCGCCGGTCTTGGCGAAGCCGGTGACGATGTAGGTGCCGGAGCGCTGGTCCTTCTTCAGCTTGATGATCTGCTTGCGCTCGGCGTCCTCCAGCAGCTCGGAGAAGGTGCTGTAGCCGTAGTAGCCCTCGTTGAAGGAGGGCTTCTTGCGCTGCATGGTCTGCTTGATCATCGAGCCCCAGAGCACGTCCTTGTTCTCGCGGATCAGCGCCTGGATCGACTCGATCATCAGGCTGAACGCCTCGGCCGTCTTCTTGTTGAGGCCGTCGAGCTTGGGACCCTTCTGGGAGTCGCGCCAGACGTCCTCGTAGTAGATGAACTCGTCGCAGTTGTCCACCAGCAGGTTCGACGAGGAGTTCTTGACCCCGATGCCGATGACGTACTTGTTGTTCTCCTTGAGCTTGGAGACCAGGGGGGAGAAGTCGCTGTCCCCGGAGAGGAGCACGAAGGTGTCGAGGTGCTCCTTGGAGTAGGAGAGGTCCATCGCGTCGACCACCATCTTGATGTCGGCGCTGTTCTTGCCCGAGTAGTACTTCTGCGGGATGTCGATCAGCTCGATGGCCGCCTCGTGGAACGGGCGCTTGTAGTCGCTGTAGCGCTCCCAGTCGGCGTAGGCCTTCTTGACGATGATCTTCCCCTTCTCGACCAGTCGCTCGAGCACCAGGTTGATGTCGAACTTGCTGATCTCGGAGTCGCGCACGCCGAGGGCGATGTTCTCCAGGTCGCAGAACATGGCGATCTTGCGCTCCTGCTCAGGCCGCCGGCTGTCGGGGACGGAGATGACGATCTCGCGCGCCACGGACTCGACCTCGGAGGGGGAGATCACGTAGCGGGAAGGGGACGGCAGGGGGGTGAGGCGGCGGGGGGCGGGAGGCTCCTCGACGGCCGGCTCCTCGCGCCAGGCCTCCTCCTCGGCCTCCTCCTCGGCCGGCTCGGCGGCCGGGGCGGTACCAGGAGCGGCGGCGGCCTTGCCGTTGTTGCGGCGGCGTCCGCCGCGGCGGCCCCGGGAACGGCGGCGGCGGCGCCCTTCGGCGTCCTTCTCCTCGTCCTCCTTGGCCTCGGTCTCGCCGTCCTCGCGATCGGCCTCGCCCGCCTCCAGCTCTTCCTCCTCGTCGTCGTAGGGCTCCTCGGCCTCCTCTTCCTGGGGGTCCTCGACGGTCAGGGGGTGAACGGCGGCCTCGGCCCGCACCTCCTCGACCTCCTCGAGGATCGGGGCGGGGGGGACCGGCTCGCCGCCCCACTCGCGCGGCTCCTCCGAATAGAGGGGGCGCTCGCGCGGGGGCTCGGGCTCGAAATGGACGGGATCGAAGCCGGTCGGGGTGGTGACGTGAGCCGGCTCGGGCGTCTCCGCCACCGGCGCGGGCTCCGGCGGGTTCTCGGGTTTCGGCTTGTTGCGGTTCTCTTCTTCCAGGCCCTCAGCCGTAGGGCGCATCCACCATGGGCTCAAGATTTGGCTCCTTCTTCGCGAGCCCGGGGAGGGCTCGTCTTCGGTCATGTTCAATCAGGCAAGCGACTTACTCGCTACGAGCGGCAACGGACCGGGGTTGTAGCTCGGGCCACAGCGGCGGGAGGAGGACCGGCAGGCCGGGGATGGATTCTATCACAGGCCTTCGGGAGGTACAAAATTTTGAAGCGGGTGGCTCCATCGCCGCCTCAGTCGAGATCGAACGGACGGGGGGGAGGCCCCTCGTCCGGGTCCTCCTCGGCGCGGCGCATGGCCTCGCGGAACTTCTCCTCGAGGATGCGGTCGCGGTCCTTCAGGGCGGACACCTCGCGCTGGAAGATGTCCTCGGCCCGGCTCTTCTCCTCGTCGAGCCCCTTGAGCAGCGAGTCGAAATCCTTGCCGCCGGCGAGCGGCTGCTTGGCCTTGCGATGGGAGAGGACGGCGCCCGTGGAGGCGTCGATCACCAGGTCGGAGCCGCAGTCGGGGCAGCGGAGGGTCAGCTTGCGGGGCTCGTCTGCCATGGCCCTATTCTAGTCACATCTGGTAGCGTACGCCCATGCCCGAGACCGAACACCTCCCCAGCCGCGACCAGGCCTGGGACCTGCTCTGCCAGTACACCGAGAAGGAAGGGCTGCGCAAGCACGCTCTGGCCGTCGAGGCCGCCATGCGCTACTACGCCCGCCTTTGGGGGGAGGACGAGGAGCTCTGGGGGCTGACCGGCCTGCTCCACGACTTCGACTACGAGCGCTGGCCCGACCCCGAGAACCACCCCTACCGGGGGAACGAGATCCTCGCCGCCCAGGGGTATCCCGAGGTGATGCGCACGGCCATCATGGGTCACGCCCCCTATACGGGAACACCGCGCGAGACCCGGCTCGCCAAGGCCCTCTACGCCTGCGACGAGCTGGCCGGCTTCGTGACCGCCGTGGCCCTTATCAAGCAGAGCAAGCGCCTGGCCGACGTCGACCTCTCCTCGGTCATGAAGCGCCTCAAGGTGTAGGCGTTAGCCCGCGGCGTCCTCCGCGAGGAGGTCTAC
>JAICSG010000715.1 GCA_025937035.1 Thermoanaerobaculia bacterium
CAAGAGCACGGTGCGCAAGTACTTCCTGCTCTACGACGATCTCGGCGCCGTGATGGAGGATTCCAGGAAGGTGATGGACCCCGCGAACCCCACCTTCTCCTCGATCGAGTCCTGGTGCACCCCCTGCCTCCAGGGGATCAAGAAGATTGGCGAGGGGATGGAGCTCGGCGAGGGGATGCAGACCTTCGCCCAGTGGTTCTACCCCGTCCACGTCACCGTCGAATTCGACGCCGGCGAGGAGCCGGACGACGCGGCGGTGCTCGCCGGGCTCAAGCCCTACCGGCACGTCCACACCGAGGACTTCACCCAGTACGAGTTCGCCAACCGCATGGACCCGGTCTTCGAGCTCTGGCGCCGCAGCGGCTACTGGGAGATGGCCCATCCGTGGATGGAGACCACCCTCCCCTGGGACACCGCCCGCGAATTCATCGAGGCGGTGCTCGCCCAGACCCCGCCGCAGGCCCTGGGACCGGGCGGCCACGTCCTCCTCTGGCCGGCCTACACCGCGACTTCGGACGTGCCGCTGTTCATGCACCCGGGCGGCGAGTACGTGATGGGCTGGGGCATCCTGCCGGGCGTCCCCTTCCGGTTCCTCGACCGCGCCCTGGCCCAGCTCGACATGGCGAGCGAGCTGTCGATCGTCTATGGCGGCAAGCGCTACCTGTCGGGCTTCATCACCTTCAACACGGTGGAGAAGTGGGCCCAGCACTTCGGCGACCGCTGGCCGATGATCCTGGAGGCCAAGCGCAAGTTCGACCCCGACGGCATCATGGCGCCGGGGTTCATTCAGTACGAGTAGTCAGCGCGGCTCCTCGACCGCCTCGATCCGGAGCGCTCTGCCGCCGCAGGCGGAGCGCCCGGCGGGGTAGCCGAGGATCCTCACCCGGTCGCCGTTCCGGTAGTCCCCCAGATTGCCGGTCAGGTCCCAGGAGTCTCCGTCCGGGGTGTGGATCGCCGGGCAGGAGCCGCCCAGGTCGAGCTGGCCGGTGACGCTGAGCTCCTCGTTCTCCTCGTCGTCGTCGCGATCCTCATCAGGGGTGCTCATGCCGGGCGGCGGCGGAGCGTTGCGGTCGTAGTCGCCTGCCGGGGGTGGCGGCGGGGTGTTGTCATATCCGCCGCGGTCCCGATCCCGATCCTGGTCCCGGTCGTACGGCCCAGGACGGCCCGGACCCTGCCCGCCGCCATGGAGGTAGGCATAGCGGTCGGCGTACCAGCCTCCGCGGTCCCGGCTCTGGGCGACGAAGCTCTCGAAGTCGCCGTCCTCGCGGGCGTCGAACCAGGCGTCCCGGTGATCGTCCCCTCGCCAGACGACGTCGATCGACAGCACCTCCAGCGTCGGGGCGTTGATCCCGCAGGAGCGGCCGCCCACCGGGCGCTCGCCGATCACGACGTGGTCCCCGGGCCGCAGGGGGCGAACGTCGCCCGTCAGCCCGAAGACCTCGTTCGTCTCATGGTCGCGGATCGTGGGGCAGCGCCCCTCGAAGGTGATGAAGCCGTCGATCCGCCCCTGCTGGCCGCGGGGGCCTTGACGGTAGTAGGCGGGCGATTCGACCGCGCAGGCGGACAGGACCAGCACGCCCGCCAGAAACAGGGTGAGCCTGAAGCCACGCCCCGAGATCCGATCCCTCATCCTCGTCATCCCACACCTCCTCGCCAGGGACCAGGTTCAAGGCGTGTGCCAGTCTTCAGGCTCGCGATCCTACCGCCGCTCCCGGATCTCCTGGATCTCCAGGGCCGTGCCGCCGCAGGAGGAGGAGCCGGAGAGGATACCGGTCACCCGCACCCGCTGGCCGTTGTGAAAGCCCCGCAGATCGCCGGCCAGATCGTACGACGCGCCGTTGCGGTCGCGCACCGCCGGGCAGGAGCCGTTGAAGTCGAGCGTGCCGTCCACGCTGATCGACTGCGGGGCGCTGCCACGGTCGTCGCCGTTCTGATCGTACTGCTGGTCGTCGGGCTGCCCGTTCGGCTCGTACTGGGGCGGAGGCGGCTGCCCCGGCCCGTTCGGACCGTACTGGTCATTCGGATCGTACTGCGGCTGCCCCTGGTCCGGCGGACCCTGGTACTGGGGTTGGCCCTGGTACTGGGGCTGGCCCGGCGGCGGGTAGGACGGCTGCCCGTTGCGGTCGTAGGGGCCGCCCGGGGAAGGCGCGTACTGCCCGTACCGGTCGTCGCCCCGCTGCAGGTAGGAGTAGTGGTCGGAGTACCACCCTCCGCGGTCCCGGCTGCGCTCGAGGAAGCGCTCGAAATTGCCGTCCCGGCGGACGTCGAAATAGGCCGTGCGGTGGCCGCCGCCCGTCCAGACCGTGCGCACGTCCAGCACCTCCAGCGTCGGCCCGTTGCCGCCGCAGGAGCTCCGGCTGATCGTACGCCCGCGCAGGACGACGTGATCCCCCGGCTCCAGCCCGGCCGTATCGCCCGACAGGTAGAAGGGCCGGCGCTGGTGGTCGCGGAGCGCCAGGCAGCGCCCGTTGCCCTCGGTGACGAAGCCGTCGACCGTGCCCTGCGGACCCCCGTACCCCCGATAGGCGGGGGACCGGTAGCCGGGCCGGTAGTACTGCGCGGACGCGGGCAGCGCCAGGGTAACGGCGAGCAGCGGGACGGCCCCGAGAAGCGTGGCCGCCCGCGGCCTCACGGCCTCACCTCCTGGCTGTAGTAGCCCCGGTAGGGACGGCGGTAGTGGCGATGACCCCGGTCGACGATGATGCACGACGAGAGCGACACGCAGGTCGCCAGGAGCAGGGCGAGCCCGGTGCCCCGCTTGAGAATCGGATGGATGGCGGTCTTCATGGCTGAATCTCCTGTTGAAGGGGAAACCCCGTCCTGGCGGCTTCCTCGGCCCTCTTCAATTACAAGAGCCGTGCCATCAGAACAAACGATTGAAAAGAAAGGGGATCTACATTTACGGGTCCCCGTAGGGCGGAAAATCGTCCTCTCTGGGGGACGGCTTGGGGGAGCCCTCCCGGACGCGCGGCCGTCCTCGATTCTGATAGCCTCCGAGGCCATGACCACGCAGACGACCACGACGACCATCCGCATCGCCCACAGCCCCGATTCGGACGATGCCTTCATG
>JAICSG010000944.1 GCA_025937035.1 Thermoanaerobaculia bacterium
GGAGAGCATCCAGGACCTCAAGGCGGAGCGGCCGGAGCTGGGAATGGCCTGGCGGGAGTCCACGCGCCGCGCCTTCCAGCGCTATCTGGGGCGCGGCTACCGGGTCGAAGCGTTCTATCGTGACGCCGCCGAGCGGAGCTGCTATTACGGACTTATGAGGGACTGACCCATGCTACGGATCGCGAGCCTCACCCTGCGCGAGATCTCCCTGACGCTGAAAGAGCCGTTCCAGATCTCCTCCGGCACCACGACCCAGCGGCGCATCCTGCTCGTGGAGATCGAGGGCGCCGCCGGCGCCCGGGCCTGGGGGGAGTGCACGGCGGGAGAGATCCCCAACTACGGGCCCGAGACGATCGACACCGCCTGGATCGCCATCCGCGACTGGGTGGCCCCGAGGGTGTTAGGGCACACCTGGGGCGGTCCGGAGGAGATCCAGCCGGCGCTGGAGATCAACTTCCGAGGCCACAACATGGCCAAGGCGGCGGTCGAGATGGCCGCCTGGGCGCTGGCGGCCGAGATGGAGGGGATCTCCCTCTCCGAGAAGCTGGGCGGCACGCGCGACCGCATCCGGGTGGGGATCTCGCTCGGCATCCAGAAGAGCCCGGCGGCCCTGGTGGAGAAGGCCCGGGCGGCGCTCGACCGCGGCTACCGCAAGATCAAGATCAAGATCAAACCGGGCGCGGACGTCGCGTACGTGCGCGCCGTGCGAAAGGCCCTGGGGTCCGACGCGCCGCTGATGGCGGACGCCAACAACGCCTACACCCTGGAGACCGCCGAGAGCCTGGAGGAGCTCGACGACCTCGGGCTGATGATGATCGAGCAGCCGCTCGCCTGGGACGACCTGCTCCGCCACGCCGAGCTCCAGAAGCGGCTCCAGACGCCGATCTGCCTCGACGAATCGATCACCAGCGCCGATCGCGCGGAGGACATGATCGCCCTCGGCGCGGGCAAGATCATCAACATCAAGCCCGGCCGGGTAGGCGGGTTCCTGCAATCGATCGCCATCCACGACGTCTGCGCGGCGCACGGCATCCCGGTCTGGTGCGGCGGCATGCTGGAGAGCGGCGTGGGTCGGGCCCACAACGTGGCCCTGGCCTCGCTGCCGAATTTCACCGTCCCCGGCGACATCTCCCCCAGCGAGCGCTACTGGGACGAGGACATCGTCGACCCGGAGTGGACCATGGACCGCGAGGGGTGGATCGAGGTGCCGGTGGAGAAGCCCGGGATCGGGGTGGCGGTGGATCAGGAGCACGTCGAGGACGTGACGGTGCGGCGGGAGATCATCCGGTTGCAATAAGGGGGCGCCGATGCCCTACCGCCTCCTCGCCGACCTCCTGGTCCTCTTTCACGTCGGCTTCGTCCTCTTCGTGGTCCTGGGCGGGCTGCTCGTCCTGCGCTGGCCGCGGCTGGCCTGGGCCCATCTGCCGGCGGCGGCCTGGGGGGCCTGGGTCGAATTCTCCTCGACCGTCTGCCCGCTGACGCCGCTGGAGAACCACCTCCGCCACCTCGGCGGCCAAACCGGCTACTCCGGCGGTTTCATCGCCCACTACATCCTGCCCGTGCTCTATCCGGCGGGCCTGAATCCGCGGACACAGATTTTCCTGGGGGTCTTCGTCGTGCTCCTGAACGTCACCGCCTACCTGATCGTCTGGCGGCGCAGGCGCAGGGCCGCGTAGAGCAGCAGGGCCGCCAGCGCTCCGCCGCCCACGATCCACGCCCACACCGGCACGTCCCACCCCTGCCGCCCGCCCGGCAGCGGCACCAGATCGCCGTCGCCCAGGACCACGAGGCCGGCCCAGGCGGCGGCCGGCGCGCCCTCCTGGATCATGTCCCGCTGGGCGGCCTGGAGGGCGGCGGCCACGCTTCGGCCCTTGCCGAGATGGCGGTAGAAGCGGTCGAAGAAATCGGCGGCCTCATCGTCGCGCAGCCGCCAGAGGCTGGCGACCACGGTGTGCGCCCCGGCCTGGAAGAAGGCCCGGGCCAGGCTCATCACCCCCTCGCCCCGCAGCATCGCCCCGGTGTTGCTGCTGCACGCCGAGAGCACGATCACCCGCCCCTGGAGGTCGAGATCGACGATCTCGCGGATCTGGAGCAGGCCGTCCTGGTTGGCGGCCCCGGGAGCGAGCAGCACCCCCGAGCGGTCGGGATTGCCCTCGTCGGTCACCGCGTGGGTGGCGAAGTGCAGCACCCCGAACCGCTTCAGCGGTGTGGTCTTGATGTAGACCTCGGAGGCGTCCTCCCCCAGGCGCTGGACGCTGCCGCCGCCGAGGTCGCGCACCACC
>JAICSG010000617.1 GCA_025937035.1 Thermoanaerobaculia bacterium
GAGACCGGAGGCTTCGGGCAGACCGCCTTCACGCCGCGGCCGAGGGTGATCTCGACCCGGCGGTTCTTCGCTTTGCCGTCCTCGGTCGAGTTGCTGGCGACCGGCGAGGTCTCTCCCTTGCTCGTGGGATCGATCTTGAGGCGCGCCGAGAGGCCCGGCTTCAGAGCGTCGATCTTCTTGCGCAGGGCTGCCGCGGCGGCTTTCGCCCGGTCCTTGCCGAGCCCGACGTTGTAGGAGTCGTCGCCGGTGGAATCGGTGTGGCCGACCACGCAGACGGTCTCCACCGGAGCCGTGGTCGCCTGGCTGTCGACGATCGTCTTCGCCAGCGCGTCGAGGAGCGGATCGTGGTCCGGGATCAGCTTGGAGCTGTCCGAGGCGAAATGGTCGAGCACGGTCGGAGGGCCAGCGCAGACGGCGCCAGCCGGCGTCGATTCATCCCAGGCCTCCCGGTACGCCGGCCGGGCGGCGCGCGGCCGGAGGAGGATCTGATCGAAGGGGAGCCGGCCGGTCTCGTCCAGGGCCCGCCGGGCGAAGCCGTCGGAGAGGCCGTGGGGCTGCCATCCCCCTTCGACCACCTGGACGAAGCGGCCGGGCCGCGGCGCCTCGCTCCGGAGACCGGCGCCGGCCAGCTCGCCGGCCTCCCAGGTCTCGCCGGAGGCGACCATCGCCACGTGCCCCAGCCCCCCCTCGCCCATGCCGCGGCGGACCAGGAGGTCTCCCGGCTCCATCGGCTCCAGCGGGGTCTCCCCCGGCAGCGCCAGGATCTCGAAGGAGGGGACGAAATGCTTCCGCGGGGCCCCGCCGCCGACGATCGAATCGAAGAGGGTGGAGGGGGAGAGCGAGGCCTCCCACCAGGAGCCCAGCGATTCCACGCGGCCCAGAACGGGATCGAGCAGCGACCCGCCGGCCCGGACGGCGCCGTCCGCCAGCCCGATCAGGTCTTCATCTTCCGCCGGAGGGGGTAGAGACGTCCCAGTCCGTTCACGCCGGCATGGGCAGTCCTCCACCGTCGGGACGTCTCCTCGGAGGGCAGGCGGCTCCGGCATCCAGGGCTCCTGGGGCAGCGCCTCATCGGCACCGGTCTGATCGACCCAGTCGGTCTGATCGACCCAGTAGGAGGCTTCAGCGTCCTCGGCAGGTTGGAGACGTCCCGACGACGTTGGACTGCCTATGTCGGCGTAAACGGGCTGGGACGTCTCTACGTCCTCCGCCGGAACGTTCTCGGCCTCATGGCAGCGGCATTCGTGGGGCTCGTCGAAGGTCTCGTGGGACCTGCAGCCGCAGGTGGGGATGGCGGGCTCTTGTTCCATGGCTTGCTCCGGCTCGGTCTCGAAAATCTCCGGGGTTTCGCTCTCGGAATGGGGAGGCGTCGCGAAGCTGCGGGCGGCCTCGACGGCGCGCTCGATGTCGAGGTAGCCGCTCCCCAGGCGCATGGCGGGCTCGTCCTCCAGGCGGGCCTCGCGGGCCGTGCTCAGCAGGAGCTTGCGGGTCTCCTGGATGGTGAGCGGACGGGCCGCGACCTCGAACATCAGGGCCACGGTGCCGGTGACGTGCGGGGCCGCCATGCTGGTGCCGGAGTAGCGGGTGAGCAGCGGCGTGTCCGAGCCCAGGGCGAGCGAGGCCGAGCGGGCGGCCAGCACGCGCACCCCGGGGGCGAGGAGGTCGGGCTTCATGCGGCCGTCGCGGGTCGGCCCGCAGCTCGAGAAGGGGCCGAGCGGCCGGTCGGCGGAGTGCGCGTCGTAGGCGCCCACCGTGATGCTGCGGAAGCCGTTGGCGATCGTCCCCAGGGTGGTCGTGGGATCGGCGTCGCCGGGCTCCAGGCGCGACTGGCAGGTGGGGCAGCCGGCGTCGCGCTCCACCCAGGCGTGGAAGCGGCCGTCGGTCACGTCCTCGCCCGAGAGGACCACCCGCCAGCAGCCGGCCGGCGCCTGGGGGTCGAGGAAGATGTCGATGTGGTTGTCGCCGCAGCCGGGGTCCTTGGCGCGGTGGTAGGCGCGGCCCACCTCGCGGCCGCCGATCTCGATCACGGCCTGTCCCCCGAGAGGCACGCGGGCCCGGGTCTCCCCCTCGGGCGAGCGGACCTCCAGCCCGAAGACGTCGCGGCCGGGGTACCAGACCTCCAGCTCGTTGGGGGTCAGGTCGGCCTGATCGGTGCACCAGTGCAGGACGTGCTCCTGCCCGGGGCGCAGGTAGCCGGAGGCGTGGACCCGGGCGGTGTAGTAGTTCCCGGTGCTCTGCACCACGGCCCGGCCGGGGCCGGCGGCGAGCAGGGCGTCCAGCCCGCGCTCGACCAGGGTGAGGCCGTTGTGGGGGCCGCCGTGGCGGCCGACGCTCATGTTGACTACCCACGGCCGGCCGCCGGCCATGCGGGCCACCCAGTCGAGCCCCTCGAGCAGGGTCACGGAATTGCCGAGGCTCGCCTGGTCGCCGATGCCGCCGCGGGTGGCGAGGTGGACGAAGAGCAGGTCCGCCTCGGGGGCGATCCCTAACGGCGCGCCCTCGGCGCGGCCGTTGCCGGCGGCGATGTCGAGCACGTGGGTGCCGTGGGCCCCCTTGCCGGTGGGGTCGCCGGCGGCCGGGTGGTAGCCGAGGGCGCGGTAGGGCTCGTCGTGGCGCAGCGCGCGGTCGATCTCCTCGCGGGTGTAGACGCGGCCGTAGCCGTAGGGCTCGGGGCCGCGCCCGGGCGCCGACTGGTCCCAGAGGGCGAGGGCGCGCGTCGAGCCGTCGCGGTTGCGGAAGTTGGGATGGGCGAAGTCGAACCCCCAGTCGAGCACGGCGACGACCACGCCGCGGCCGGTGGCGTCGAGCCCCTCGGGACGGCGGCGGTCGTCGGTCTCCTCCTCGAGGTCCTCGACCTCGCCGTCCGTGGACGCCGCCGGCAGGGGGTCCGGATCGAGCCCGAACGGGCGGGCCGCCTTGAGGCTCACCACCGATTCGTCGGCCCAGGTCTCGGCGATCCGCTGGCGCGGCAGGCGGATGGTGGCGATCTCGCCGAAGCGGGCCACGACGCGGACGCCGGGAGGGATGTCCCCATCCGGACCGAGTTGGACGATGGCCTCGACCTCGTCCTCGCCGCTCCCCTTCATCAGCTCTTTCAGCGCTGGATCCATGGCGATTCAATCTCCAGGATTCCCGGGCCGGCCGCCGTCCTTGGGACCGGCGGCCGGTCCGGTGTGAACGGCTTCAGCCTTCTTCGACCGCGGCTCCTCTCCGGCGCCGCGGGGGACGGTCCGGGTTTTCGAGGGTGAAGGACGACGAGGGGGCTCCGGAGAGCCTTTCCTCGATCGCGGTGAAACGAGCCTCCATCCGGTTGGTGAGATCCGTGATCGCCCGGTGGGCCTTCCCCGCCTCGTGCCTCGCCTGGTCGACGTGGGCGAGGAGAATCTGGCCGCTCGGGACGTTTCCACCGCCGGACGTGCCTGTGGAGCCGGTGCCGCCAGTATTGCCGGTGCCGCCGGTCGAGCCGGTGCTGCCGCCCTGAGCACCGTCGCCC
>JAICSG010000951.1 GCA_025937035.1 Thermoanaerobaculia bacterium
CGCCGGAATTCCGAGAGCCACCGCGTCCCGCTTGAGCGACTCGGAGACGGCGATCACCCGCGCCGCCCGCTTCAAGGCGAAGCGGAGCTGCGGCCGGCGGAGGCGGAAGGGGACGAGCAGCGGCAGCATGCCGCGCAGGGTGAGGGTCACCGGCACCCGCAGGACGAGCCCGAGAAGCGCCGCCGCCAGCCCCTCCGGATAGACGAAGTGGGCGTCGATCAGCTCGAAGCGGAAGTCGCGGCGCAGCCGGATCACCGTGGGCAGGGCCCAGAGAAACATCAGAAGCCCGTCCAGGCACTTGAGGAAGCCCGGGAACGAGAGGAAGCGCGGATGGAGCACCTGGACGCCGTCCTGGTCCTCCTCGCGCGGCACCGACGGCCGGAGGCCGGGGCGGAGCCTCGCGGCGAACGGGAACCAGGGGGTCGGCGCCACCACCCGGACCTCGACGCCGGCGGGCAGGCCGCGCATCCGCTCGCGCACGAAGACCCCATAGTGAGGCTGCGCGGCGTTGGGGAAGACCATGCTGAAGAGGAGCACCTTGAGCCGGCTCTCAGATCCCGACCGCATACGGCACCTCCTCGAAAGCAGTGGTGGAGAGCGATGGCGCCGCGCGGGCCACCTCGCGCCCCCAGACCTCCAGCATCAGCAGGGTCCAGAGCGCCCACCCCGCCTCCAGCCGGCGCGCCGCGTGGTCGTCGAGCAGCCGCTCGACCTCCCGGCGCTCGAAGAGATCGCGGCCGAAGGCGTCCGGGGCCAGCAGCAGGTCGCGTGAGAGGTCCCGCAGGTCCTCCCGCAGCCAGCGCGAGACCGGCGGCGCGAACCCCCGCTTCGGCCGCGCCAGGATGTCCGCCGGCAACCGCCGCCCCGCCACCTGCCGCAGCAGGACCTTGGTAGTGCCACCGGCGAGCTTCAGGCGGGCGGGCAGGCGCGCGGCGAATTCGATGATCCGGTGGTCGAGCAGCGGGCAGCGCACCTCCAGGGAGTGGGCCATGCTCATGCGGTCCACCTTCACCAGCCCGTCGTCGGCCAGCCAGGTCTTGAGATCGAGATAGAGCGCGCGAGCGAGCGGCTCCTTCGGCGCCCGGGCGAGGTGCGGCTCGATGGCGGCAAAGGGATCGAAACGCCGCCGGCCGCCGAGCAACCGCTCCTCCAGATGGGGCGGGATCAGCCGGCGGTCGAAATCGTAGGAGCGGGGAGCCTCGACCGAGAGATTACGGAAGAGGCCGCCCAGCCGCAGCGCCCGGGGGAGCCGGGCCGAGCGCGGCCAGAGCCGGCCCAGGGCCGGGAAGAGGCCGCGGCGCAGGGGCGCGGGCACGAAGGAGCGGAGCCGCTCCTCCATCAGGTGCATGCGGTACTTCTCGCCATAGCCGGCGAACAGCTCGTCGCCGCCGTCGCCGGAGAGGGCCACCGTCACCCGCCGCCGGGTCTCGCGCGACACGTACCAGGTGGGCACGGACGACGGATCGGCGAACGGCTCGTCGAGGTGCCAGGCGATCCGCGGCAGCACGTCCGCCAGATCGGGCCGCACCTCGGTCTCCATGTGGTCGGCGCCCAGGGCCCGGGCCACCGCCGCGGCGTCCTCCCGCTCGTCGGTGGCGCGGTCGGCGAAGCCCACGGTGTGGGTGCGCACGGGCCCGGAGGCCGCCTCGGTCATCAGCGAGACCACGGTCCCGGAGTCGAGCCCGCCGGAGAGGAAGGCGCCCAGCGGCACGTCGCTCTCCAGGCGGTCGCGCACGGCCGTGGCGAGAAGCCGCTCCAGCTCGCCCGCCAGGCGGTCGTCGGCGGCCGGGCCGGCGTCCTGCGCCTCCTCGGTGGGCACGTCCCAGTAGCGCTCGATCCGCGCGCCCCGCTCGTCCACCAGGGCCAGATGGCCGGCGGGGAGCTTGGTGGCGCCGCGGAAGATGGTCCAGGGGGCCGGCACGTAGCCGTAGGCGAGATAGAGGTCGAGCGCCTCGGGGTCGATCTCCGGGCCGGCGAGGCCGGCGGCGAGCAGCGACTTGAGCTCCGAGGCGAAGCCCAGCCGGCGGCCGTCGTCGGCCAGGAAGAGGGGCTTCTTGCCGACCCGGTCGCGGGCCAGCAGGAGCTTGCGGCGGCGGAAGTCGGCCACCGCCAGGGCGAACATGCCGGCCAGCCGCTCGACGCAGCCGGCCCCCAGCTCCTCCCAGAGGTGGACGATCACCTCGGTGTCCGAGCGGGTGGCGAAGCGGTGCCCCCGCTCCTCCAGCCCTCGGCGCAGCTCGCGGTGGTTGTAGATCTC
>JAICSG010000041.1 GCA_025937035.1 Thermoanaerobaculia bacterium
GCGCGCCCTCTTTTGGGCGCGAAGCATCCCCAGAGTTTTCGGCCGCGCCCTCGAAGGGGACGGCTCTATCCCCGACAGGGATGGTCGCGCCCTCGAAGGGGAAGGTAGCGCCCCTCCTTTGGGCCCGTCGCGCCCTCGAGGGTTAGGGTCCCGCCCCCGAGAAGGACGGTCGCATCCCCGAGAGGGAAGGTACCTTCCCCACAGGGGATGCGGCGCGCCCCAAAGAGGGCGCGAGCAAAAAAGTTGTGGGCGCGAGGCCGCACCTCGAGGGCCCGAGCGCGCACCGGAAGGGCGGGGCCGCGCACCTTGAGGCCCCGTTCGTGCACTGAATCCGCCAACGGCGCCCCCTCTTCCAGCAACGCGTGCACCTCGAGGGCGCCTCCGGGTACGGCGGGCTAGATCACCGGTCCCCGCACCCGCGCCAGCCACCCCTTCAGATATTCGCCCTGCGGGTGGGTGATCGCCACCGGATGGTCCGGCGCGGCGGCGAGGGGCTCCAGGAGGTCGACCCGAACCCCCGCCTCGACGGCGGCGGCGAAGAAGATCTGGCGGAAGAGCTTGGCGTCCACCGCGCCGCTGCAGCTGAAGGTGAGGAGGAACCCCCCCGGCTCGACCCGCGCCAGGGCCAGGCGGTTGAGGTCCTTGTAGGCGCGGGCCGCGGCGTCGAGGTCCGGCCGCTTGCGCACCAGGGGCGGAGGGTCACAGACGACGAGACCGTAGCGCTCCTCCCGCTGGCGGAGGTCCTCGAAGACGTTGGCCTTCACCCATTCGAGGCGCTCGGCCGGCAGGCCGTTGAGCGTGACGTGATCGCGTCCGATCTCGATCAGGCGGGCCGAGGACTCCACGCAGACCACCCGGCTCGCCCCGCCACGCACGGCGTAGAGGGCGAAGGCCCCGGTATGGGCGAAGAGGTCGAGCACGGTGCACCCGCCGGCGAAGCGCTCGGTCCGGCGGCGGTTCTCCCGCTGGTCGCAGTAGAAGCCCGTCTTCTGGCCTCCCGCGACCTCGGCCATGAAGAGCAGCCCCGACTCGGCGAACCGCGCCGCCGCGGGGGGCTCGCCGGCGATCACCTCGTCACGTTCGGTCGAGAGCCCCTCGGCCCGCCGCGCCGGCACGTCGTTCGACTGCACGATGGCGGCCCCCGGGACCGCGGCGGCGAGGGCGGCGTAGGCCTCGTCCCGGAAGGCCTCCAGTCCCGCCGCCGTGATCTGGCTCACCAGCACGTCGCCGAAGCGGTCGACCGTCCAGGCCGGGACGCCGTCCCCCTCGGCGTTGAGCAGGCGGTAGCCGGTGGTCTCGGGCGGCAGGACCGCCTGGCGGAGGGCGACCGCCTCGGCGATCCGGGCGGCGAAGAAGCGGCGGTCGGCCGCCTCGACGCCGCTGCCGAGCATGCGCACGCGGATCTGCGAGCGGGGGCTGTGGAGGCCGGTGCCGAGGGGGTGGCCGCGGGAGTCCACCACCCGGACGAGCGGAGCGCCGGCGGGGCCGTCGAGGCGGTCGACGGCACCCGAGAAGATCCACGGGTGCCCCTCCCGGACGGCCTTCTCCCGCCCCGCCTTGAGACGAAGGACGGCTTCGCTAACGGCCGGCTCCCCTGGCGGCGGTCTTCACCTCGGAGGCGGCCGGCACGGCGAACGGCGTCACGCTCGTCTCGGACTTGCCCTGGGGATCGGACACGGTGACCAGCAGCTCGTAGTCGCCCGGAGGCAGCGCCGGCGGCTGGAAGGTGGTGGTGAGCCGCTCGGGGCCGTCCCCCGCCGCGGCCTCGTGGCCGAGCACCTTGACCTTCCCCGCGCCGATCTCCTTGCCGTCGGCGGTCATGATCATGGCCTGGGCGGCGAGGGGACCGGCGCCGAGGTGGTAGCCGGTCAGCGCCATGACCGCCTCGGCTCCGGGGGTGAGGAGCGGCTTCGAGGCCGGCACGTAGGGGCGGTCCCTGGCCATGAACGGATAGGGGATCTCCTCCTTGCGGGTCTTGGTCTGGCGGATCATCAGCCAGCGGTTGGGCGGCTCCGGGAAGAAGGCGGGGAGCAGCACGGGGGAGCCCTGGGCGAAGGCGGGCACCTCCAGGGAGGCCACCCGCAGCCCCGTGGCCCCGGTCTGGCCGTTGCGCACCAGCACCCGCACCGAGTAGGAGCCCGGCGGGAGGTCGAAATCGGCGAAGAGCTTGATCCCCGTCTTGCTCACCACCGGGCCGACCTTCGCGAGGTCGAGCGCCAGGGTCCTGCCGAAGTAGTCGGCGACCGTCCCCTTCTCGTCCATGGCGTAGGCGTAGACCTCGGCCGGCAGGGCGTTGCCCGGGTTGCCGGCGGTGAGGCTCGGGCCGTCGATCTCGATCAGCACCGGGACGTAGGCCTTCTCGCCCGGCATCTTGAAGGGGGCGGTCAGCACGGAGAGGCCGACCGGGCCCCCCTCCTGGCCGGAGACCACCTGGGTGGCGGCGTCGAGCATGCGCGCCGTCTGGGTCTCCTGGGCGAACGGCTTGGGGGCGTAGTAGCCGCGGCGGTAGACCACGCGGGCCCCCTTCGGGTCCTTCAGCTCGACGCGGATCTTGTGGTACTGGCCGTCCCGCTTGACGTCCGGCTGGAAGGAGAGGACGTAGGTGACGCTGGTGTTGTCCAGCACCTTCTCCATCGCCTGGGCGAGGTTGTTGAAGTTGCCGATGTACTCGCCGCCGGTGGAGTCGGCGATGGTGAACAGCCCGTCCGCCCCCGGGTTGCGGGCGGCGTGCAGGTCGTCGGCGCTGGCCCGGATGCCGCCGATGTCGACCGACTCGACCACGCAATCGGCGCGGCGCAGCGCCTCCAGCATCTTCTCCAGCTGGCTGCCGACCTTGGTGCTGCCGTAGAGCTCGTCGCTGTCGATGTTCCAGACGTCGCCGCGGACCGAGTGGGTGCCCAGGTCCCAGACCTTGTCGTCGTCGGAGGTGCCGGTGAGGATCGAGCTCTCGAACCCGGGGGAGAGGAGCAGGACGTACTTGCGCCCGTGCACGCTCGCCATGGTGTCCGCGAAGACCCCGAGCGCCTTGGTGAATTGCGTGATCTCCCGCGCCTGGGCCTCGCGGTCGGACCGCTCGACGGAGGAGACCGGATTCAGGTGGTCGGTGAAGCCGCTGCCGGCGCTGAAGTTGGCGTCCGCGTTCTTGTCGGAATCGCCCCTCTTCCCCTTGTAGCCGGCGCTATCGCCGTCGGCCAGGCTCGCCGCGATCTCCGCCAGCTCCAGGGGATCGGCGGCGAGGCGGTAGCCGTGGGAGAACATCTGCACCGGGCTCAGATGGTCGATGGCCGACTCGACCAGCTTGTGGTCGGGGGTGAAGCCGAGCAGGAGCTTGGGCCCCACGGCGGGGATGTAGGCGGCGATCGCCACCAGGTCGGTGGGGTGGAAGGAGCCGTGCAGCAGGCTCTTGGCGGCTTCGCGCGCCCGCGCCATCTGGGCGGGGGACGAGAAGCCGAGGTCGAACATCAGCACGAAACGGCGGCGGGCCGACATCGGCACCCGGCGGGCCGCCTCCGGCGTGGTCGGAGCGGTGGTGAGGTCGAGGGTCTCGAAGCCGGTGACCGGCTGCCTGGAGCGCCCTTCATAGACCTCGAAATCGCCGGCGGTCAGGCCGCGCACGGGCTTGCCGTCGCGCAGCACCTGGACGGGGACCTCGACCACCACGACATCGGTGGATTGAGAGAAGCGCTGCTCGGCGCGCGCGGGTAGCGTCCACAGCCCCAGGAGCGCCACCATGAGAAGACTGCAAAGGGAAACCGACGACTTCATTGCTGCTTCTCCTTCCTTGCCCTCTGACTCTCTTGGACCACGCCAAATCAAAAAAGGTTCCTCTCGGTAAGGAGAAGTAACGAAAGAACCGGGGTCATTCCCTCACGGCGCGGGGGACGCTGAAGCGCAGGGCGCTCCGGCGCGGGACCGCCCCCGCCAGGGTGATCCGCAGCTCATAGTCCCCGGGCTTCAGGCCGGCGGGGAGCCGGAAGGTGGCCACGGCGCGGTCCGGCTTCCCCTCGCCGCCGTCGAGCCGGCCGGTGATCGCCAGGGGGCCGCCGGAGATCTCGCGGCCGGAGGGGTCGGCCACGGCGGCCTCCCCCTTCCACGGGCCGGCGCCGAGGTTGTAGCCGGCGAGCACCAGCCGGACCGCCGCCCCGGGCTCCAGCACGGGCCGGGCCGCCGGCACGAACGGCTGGTCGCGGAGCAGGAAGGGGTTGGCGAAGCGGGCCCCTTCCGCCTCCTGGCGCACCACCAGGGTGCGGTCGGAGGCCGGCACGAGCGGCGGCAGGAGGGCCGCCTCCCCCTTGCCGAAGGCGGGGACGTGGAGCGCCAGCACCTTGAGGCCGGAGACGCCGGTGGCGCCGTTGCGCACCAGCACCCGCAGCGAGTAGTCGCCGGGCAGGAGCTCCAGATGGCCGAAGAGCTCGAGGCCGTTCTGCCGCACGGACGAGCCGGCCTTGGCGAGGTCGAGGCCGACCGTCTGGGTGAAGAAGTCGTGCACCGCGCCCCCCTCGTCGAGGGCGTAGGCGTAGATCTCGACCGGCAGGGAGGGGGCCGCGGGCCCGGCCAGCAGGGAGGCGCCGTCGATGCCGACGAGGACCGGCACGGACGCCTTCTCCCCCGCCGACGGGAAGGGGGCGGCCAGCACCCCGGTGGCGATGGCGTCGCTCTCCTCGCCGCTCATCACCTGGTTGGCGGCGGCAAGGAGCTTCTCGATCGGCTCCTCCTGGGCGTAGGGCTTCGGCGGGTAGTAGCCGGGGCGGTGGACCACCCGCGCGCCGCGGATCGGGGCCTTGAGCTCGACCCGCAGCTTGTGGAATTCGCCCTCCCCCGCCGCGACGACTCCGGGCTCGACGGCGAGCACGTAGGTGACGCTGGTGCGGTGGAGCATCTGGCGCATGGCGGCGCCGAGGTCGTTGAAGCTCTCGTAGAGGTCGCCGCCGGTGCCGCGGGCCATCACCAGCAGGCTGTCGCGCCCCCCTACCCGCGGGGCGGTCTGGTCGGCGCCCGCCCGCAGGCCGCCGATGTCGACCGCCTGGATGGTGCAGTCGGCGCGGCGGAATTCCTCCAGCATGCGCTCGACGGCGTTGGCGGATTCGGTGAGGCCGTAGCGCTCCTCCGGGAGGACCCGCCAGGATTCGCCGGCGGCGATCTCCTCGCGCATCGCCTCCTGGCGGCTGGCGTCGGCCGTCCCCTGGAGGAGGGCGGCGTCGAACCCCTCGGAGAGGAAGACCAGGTACTTGCGCCCCTCCACCACCGCCATCTGGCGGGCCAGCTCGGCGAGCGAGCGGGTGAAGATGTCGACCTGCGTCTTCAAGGCCGAGCGGTCGGCCCGCTCCACCCCCTGAACCACCGTCTCCAGCGGCGCCAGGATGGCGGAGTCCTTCGTCTCGGCGAGCGGGTCGCGGCCGACCGGCCGGCCGATGCCGGTGACGTTGCCCGCCCCCACCACCTCCTGCAACACCAGGCGCAACGGGTCGACCGGGTGCGTCAGGTCGGGGAGGCCGAGCGAGGCGAAGGCGGTGTCGATCTGCCGGCGGTCGGCGGTGTAGCCGAGCACGAGCTGGGGCCCGCGGACGGCGCTGTAGGTGGCCACCGCCACCAGGTCGGTGGGCTGGAGCTGGGAGAGCAGGCCGGCGGCGGCCTGGCGCGCCCGCACCACCGACCGGGGGTCGGAGAAGGCGAGGTCGAAGAGGAAGAGGAAGTGGCGCCGGGCCGCGGCGGGCACCCCGGCCGACCGCCCGGCGGAGGCCGGCGCGGCGGCCAGGTCGAGCACCTCGAAGCCGGCGAGGGGGAGCTTGCGCCGCCCCTCCCAGACCTCGAAATCGCTCGCCTGGAGGCCGCGCACGGGCTCGCCGTCGCGCACCACCTGGACCGGCACCTCGACCGACAGCACCTGGGTGGAGCCGCTGAAGGCGGGCCCCTGACCCCAGGCCGCCACCATCGGGGTCAGGATGGCCCCGAGGGCGAGGAGCGCGGCGGCGAGGCCGCCGCGCCGGAGCGTGCTCGCCGGCATGGGCGTCAGCGGCTCCCGCGCGTCCCCGGCGCCGGCGCGCCGCGCACGGCGAACTGGGCCGAGCTGGTCTCCGCCTTGCCGGCGCCGTCGGTCAGCGTCACGCGCAGCGAGTAGTTGCCCGGCGGCAGCGAGGGGGGCTGGAAGGTGGCCAGCAGGCGGGTCGGACCGGCGCCGCCCCCCACCTCCTTGTCCACCACCTTGAAGGCGCCCCCCGGCAGCTCCCGGCCGTCGGCGGACACCACCTGCACGCGGGTCCGCCAGTCCCCCGGCCGCAGGTTGTAGCCCACCAGCACGAGCCGCGACTCCTGCCCCGGGGTCAGCACCGGACGCGAGGCCGGAATGTACGGCTGGTCCTTGAGCATGAACGGGTAGGGGAGCTGCTGCCCCTCCTTGACGGCCTCCCGCGCCGGCAGCCAGCGCCCCGGAGCCTCCTGGAAGAGGGCCGGCAGCAGCGCCGCCTCCCCCGCCGCGGGCACCGCCAGCGGGGTCACCCGCAGGCTGGAGGCGCCCGTGATGCCGTTGCGCACCAGGGTGCGCAGCGAGTAGGCCCCCGGGGTCAGCTCCACGTGGCCGAAGAACTTCAGCCCCGACTGGCGCAGCACCGGCTCCACCTTGACCAGGTCGAGATCCACCGTCTGGGTCAGAAAGGCCTGGATCGAGCCGCTCGAGTCGAGCGCGTAGATGTAGATCTCCAGCGGCAGGCGCGAGGCCTGCCGGCCGGCCAGCAGCGACGGGCCGTCCACCTCGATCACCACCGGCACGTAGGCCTTCGGCCCGCCCAGCGCGAACGGCGCCGCCAGCACCGCGGTGGCGATCTCGCCGCTGTCCCGGCTCATCAGGTCGCTCGCCGCCTCCAGCACCCTCGCCTCCGGCGTCTGCTGCCTGTAGGGCACCGGCGCGTAGTAGCCCTGGCGGGCCACCACCCGCGCGCCGCGGGGACCGTTCTTCAGCTCCACCCGCAGCTTGTGGAACGAGCCGTCCGGCTTGACCTCCTCGGCCGGCTGGAAGGAGAGCACGTAGGTGACCCCGGTGCGGCGCAGCATCTGGCCCATGGCGGCCGAGAGGTCGTTGAAATTCTCGAACAGCTCGCCCCCCGTGCTCTTCGCCATGTTGAACAGGGTCTCGCGGCCGCTGGGCCGCTGGGCCCCCTGCTCGGCGCCGGCCCGCAGGCCGCCGACGTCCACCGCCTGGATCACGCAGTCGGCGCGGCGGAAAGCCTCCAGCATCCCCTCGACGGCGTTCTGGGTGTGGGTGTCGCCGAACCTGGCGTCCGAGCCGGAAGCCCCGGTCTCGGCGGTGATCCGGGTCTCGTCGCCGATGTCCTTCGGGGGGGTCGCGCCCTCGGCGGTCCTGGGCTCGGTATTCGACCGGCCGGAGACCAGCGCGCTGTCGAACCCCTCGGAGAGATAGACCACGTACTTGCGCCCCTCGACATCGGCCATCAGCCGCGCCAGCTCGGCGAACGACTGGGTCAGCCCGAGCACGTCCCGCTGGCGGGCCGTGGCGTCGGCGCGCTCGGCGGCGTTGGCGAAGGTGCTCAGGGTGTCGAGGAGCTGAGTCTGCTCGGCCTCCTTGATCTCCCGGCTGGGGCCGGGCAGGGTCTGCCCCGTCACCGGCTGGCCGCCCGTCCCCACCCGGTTCTGCTCGGCCTGGGCGTAGACCAGCTTCAGCGGGTCGGAGGCGCGGTCGACCAGCTTCGGCAGGCCGAGGGTGTCGATGGCGGCGGCGATCTGCTTGCGGTCCGGCGTGAAGCCGAGCACGAGCTGGGGCCCGTGCTGGTTGGTGTAGGTGGCCACCGCCACCAGGTCGGTGGGGTGGAGGTCGCCGACCACCTTCTGGGCGGCCTCCCGCGCCTTGACGATCGACTTCGGCTCCGAGTAGGAGAGGTCGAACAGCAGCAGGAAGTGGCGGCGCGCCGAGACGGGGACCGCCCGGGGGCCCGCCGCTCCCCCTGCCGGAGCGGCGGCCAGGTCGAGCACCTCGAAGCCGGTGACCGGCACCTTCTTGCGGCCGTCGTAGACCTCGAAGTCCTTGGCCGTGAGGCCGCGGACCGGCTCGCCGTCCTTGACCACCTGGACGGGGACCTCCACGACGACCACCTGCGTGGCCCCCGAGAAGGTCTGCTGGGCGGTGCCGGGCACCGGCCAGAGGCTCAAGGCCACGGCGGCGAGAGCGGCGGTGACGCGTTGCAAGCGGCTGAAACAGCTCATCTTCGTCCCTTTCAGCCCTCGGTGAAGCTCCATCTCCTCCGACACAAAACAGCCATGGGAAAGAATCAACAAAATAGCATCAATGGGCGGCTTTGACCACGAACGGCGCGCTGGTGGCGCTCGCCGCGCCGGCGGCGCCGGTGAGGGTGACGCTCAGCGTGTACTCCCCCGGCGGCAGGGCGGGCGGCCGGAAGGCGGCCAGCAGGCGGTCCGGCCCGCCGGCGGCGGTGGCCTCCCGCTGCAGCACGCGGACGCCGCCGGTGCCGGCCTCCTTGCCGTCCGCGGCCAGCACCCGGGCGGTGGCCTTGAGGTCCCCCGCCCCCAGGTCGTAGCCCACCAGTGCCAGCGGCACCTCGGCCCCGGGGGTGAGCACCGGCCGCGAGGCCGGCACGTAGGGCTGCTGCCGGGCCATGAACGGGTAGTCGATCTGCGGCCCGCCGCGCGGCGCCTCGCGCACGAGCACCCAGCGGTTGGCCGCCGGGTCGGGGAAGAGCGGCGGCAGCAGCGCCGGCCCCTTGCCGAAGGCCGGCACGGTGAGCGGCACCACGCGCAGGCTGAAGGCGCCCGAGGCGCCGTTGCGGACCAGGGTGCGCACCGAGTACTCGCCGGGGGGGAGGTCGAGATGGCCGACGAACTTCAGGCCCCCCTGCCGCAGCCCGGGTCCCGCCTTGGCGACGTCGAGGCCGAGCTGCTGATAGAGGAAGTCCTGGATGGCGCCGGCCGCGTCCAGGGCATAGACGTAGACCTCCACCGGCAGGGCCGAGGGGGGCTGAGACCCCAGGAGCGCCGGGCCGTCCGCCTCGATGAGCACCGGCACGTAGGCCTTGTCTCCCGCATTGCCTCCGGGATTGCGGAAGGGGGCCGCCATCACCGCGCCCGGCACCGTCCCCGCCTCCTCCCCCCCCATCAGCCGCGAGGAGGCCTCGAACAGCTTCTCCAGCGGGTTGAGCTGGCCGTAGGGCTTGGGGCTGAAGTAGCCGGGCCGGTAGGAGACGTTGGTGCCCCGCGCCGCGTTCTTCAGCTCGACCTTGAGCTTGTGGTACTCGCCAGGCTTCCCCTTCTCCGGCTGGAAGGAGAGGACGTAGGTGACGCTGGTGCGGTCGAGGATGCCGCCCATGGCGCCGGTGAGGTCGTTCGAGTTCTGCACCAGCTCGCCGCCGGTCCCCCGCGCCATGGCGAGCAGGGTATCCTGGCCGCCGTTGCGCGCCCCCGGGCCCTGCTCGCCGCCTGCCCGCAGGCCCCCGATGTCCACCGCCTGGATCACGCAGTCGGAGCGGCGAAACTCCTCCAGCATCCGCTCCAGGGCATTGACCGTCTGGGTGCTGCCGAAGTCCTGCTCGGAGTCGGAGAGCACGACGTCCCGGTTGGCCCGGTCCTGCTGCAGGGCGTTCTGGTTCTGGAGCTCGGCGTCGCTGCCCACGCCGAGCGAGCCGGGGTTGCCGGCCGGCCCGCCGCCGCCGGTCAGCAGGGCGCTGTTGAACCCCTCGGAGAAGTAGATCACCTGCTTGCGCCCGGGCAGCCCCCGCAGCATCTGGGCGAGCTGGGCGTTGGCGCGGGTCAGGGCGGTGGCCGCCGCCTTGTCGTTGGCGCGGGTCGACTCCCGGCCGAGGTTGGCGAGCTGCCCCCCCTGGGCGTCGATCAGCTCGTTGGAGCGGGCGGTGTCGGCCTCCTGGGAGGGGCTGGCGAGTTGGGGCCCCCCGGCGCCGCGCTTCAACACCAGCCGCAGCGGATCGCCAGCCTTGTCGTCGCGCACCGCGCCCAGGGCGTCGAGCGCCGCGTCCACCTGCCGCCGGTCGGAGGTGAAGCCGAGCAGGATCTGGGACCCGCGGGCCGCGCTGTAGGTGGCGACCCCCACCAGGTCGCCCGGCCGGATCCCCTTGAGCACCAGGGAGCGGGCCGCCTCGCGCGCCGCCACCACCGACTTGGGATTGGAGAAGGCGAGGTCGAACAGCAGCAGGAGCTGGCGCCGGCCGGCCGGCGGGACGCCGCCGCGCGCCACCGCCGGGGACGCCAGGTCGACGGCGTGGAACCCGGTGATGTTGAGCTTCTTGCGTCCCTCGTACAGCTCGAAGTCGGCGGCCGTCAGGCCGCGCACCGGCTGGCCGTCGCGCACCACCTGGACGGGCACCTCGACCTCGACCACGTCGGTCGATCCGGAGAACGTCGTCTGCGCGCCCGCGGGCGCCGTGAGCATGGCGAGAGCCAACCCGGCGGCGCCGAGCCCTCCCAGCAGGAATCCCTTCCGCATGTTCGCCTCCAAGCCCGGCTGGCAGGCCCAGCCGGGAAGCCCTCACTTGGTTTCAGCAGATCAGAACGTCAAATCACCATCCAAAATATCAGCGAATGACCTGGAAGGGTAGAGAATTCGTCTGTTTGTGCCCGGTGGCCGGATCGGTCACCGCCACCTTCAACACGTAATCGCCGGCCGAGAGCCCCGCCGGATCGAAGGTGGCGACCAGCTTGTCGAGCCCCTGGATGCCGGTGGCGGTGCGCTCGACGCGCGACAGCTTCCCCTGGGGAGCGGATTTGCCGTCGGCGGCCAGCACCTCCCCCTTCACGGCGAGCTCCCCCTTGCCGAGGTTGTAGGCCACCAGGCAGAGCCGGGCGGGCTTCTCGCCGCTCAGCACCGGCCGGGCGGCGGGCACGTAGGGCTCGCCGGAGACGGTGAACGGGTAGACCACCGACCCCTTCAGCTCGCCGCCGGTCTGCTCGCGCACCAGCAGCCACTTCTGATGGTCCTCCATGAAGAAGGGGGGGAGCAGGACCGGCTGGGCCTCGGCATAGGAGGGGACGGTCACCGGCACGGTCTGCACCCCGGTGCGCCCGCTGCCGGCGTTGCGCACCAGCACGCGGACATGGTAGGTGCCGGGCTCGAGATCGAAGTGGCCGTAGTACTTGATCCCCCCCTCCTCCATCCCCTTGCGGGCGCCCCCCTTGTCGAGGTCGAGCGCCACCCGGCGGTTGAAGAAGTCGCGCATCCGCCCCTGCTGGTCGCTGACGTAGGCGTAGATCTCGACGTCCAGCTTCTTCCCCTTCTCTCCCGCCAGCAGGCTCTTGCCGCTCGCCTCGATGATCACCGGCACGTAGGCGCGCTCCGGGGTGGCGCGGAACGGCGCGGTGAGGACGTTGAGGTCGAGGTCCCGCCGCGGCGTGGCGCTGGCGATGCCGTCCGAGGCCAGGAGGTTGCGCTCCAGAGGATCGAGCTGCTGGAACGGCCGCGGCGCGTAGTAGCCGGCGCGGTGGGTCAGCCGGGCCCCCGGCGGCAGCTTCGCCTTCACCCGCAGCTTGTGGTAGGCGCCGTCGGTCTTAAGGTCCGAGCGCTCGAAGGTGAGCAGGTAGGTGACGCTGGTCTTCTCGAGCATCCGGTCGAGCGGCTCGCGCAGGTTGTTGGCGTCCTTGAACAGCTCGCCGCCCGTCTCGTTGGCCATGTAGAAGAGGGCCCCCTCGCCGCTCGGGCGGGCCTGCTCGTCGGCCCCCGCCCGCAGGCCCCCGATGTCGACCGCCTGGATGACGCAGTCGGCGCGCCGGAACTGGTCGAGCATGCGGTTGATGTCCCCCTGCAGGCTGGTGTTGCCGAAGCGCTGGTCGCTGTCGACGAAGTAGGACTGGCCGAAGAGCACATTGTCGGCGTCCTCCGCCGCCTCCGGGTCGGTGGTGTCGCGGCCGAGCAGCAGCCGGCTGTCGAACCCCTCGGAGAAGAAGACGACCTGCTTGCGCCCCTGGACGGCGTTGAGCGCCTTGGCCACCTGGGCGAGCGAGCGCGAGTAGTTGGAGATCCGGCTCATCTGGAAGGAGCGCTCCTCCTTCTGGGCGGCGAGGGCGATCGACTTCAGATACTCGTAGATCTCCTGGTCCTTGAGCTCCTGCCGGTCGTTGTGCCCCTGGCCCGAGGCCAGGTTGAGCAGGGCGTTGTCGGGCTCGTCGATGACGAAGCGCAGCGGGTCGAATTTCGATTGGCCGAGCGCCTGGTGGTAGCCGAGGGTGTCGACGGCCCGCGCGAGCTGCACGCGGTCGGGGGTGAAGGTGACGATCAGCTTGGGGCCGGTCTCCAGCGAGTAGGTGGCCACCGCCGCGAGGTCGGTCGGATGGAGCGAATGGAGCACGAACTCGCGGGCCGCCAGCCGCGCCTTGAGGATCGAGCTCGGGGTCGAGAACGAGAGGTCGAACAGCAGCAGGATGTGGCGCCGCGCCGCCGGCCGCAGCTCGGGGGGCGCCGGGGCGGCGGGCTCCGGCGCTCCGGGGGCGCCGGGCTCCTGGATCGTCTTGAGGTCGACCACCTCGAAAGAGCTGATCGTCTGCTTGTCGTTGCCGTCCCAGACCTCGAAGTCGGCGGCGGAGAGCCCGCGCACCGGCTCGCCGTCGCGGCTGACGACGTTGACCGGCACCTCCACGGAGACCACCTGGGAGCTGCCCTCGAAGGTCGGCGCCTGGCGTTGCGCCGCCCCGGCCGGCAGGGCCACGAGCACAGGGGTGAGGATCAGCAGGAGGCCGGGGAGCGGGGAACGGAGGCGTGAATACGAGCGCATCGTGAGCTCCTTGAGATGGCCGTGGAAAATCATGGTACTACCGGGGCGGCCCCCCGTATAGCTCCGACTGAGGGAAGAAGGCGTACCAGCCGAGCCAGAAGGACAGGTGGCCGGAGAGGCGCGGCAGCGGAGGGATCGCGGGATCGGCCGCCACCGGAGCGAGCGCCTCCTCGCCGGCGCTCCAGCGGCGACCGTCGGCGTCGACCAGCTCGGCCGCGTCGGAGCCCGGCTTGAAGGTCCGGCCGCCCCGGCGGTAGACGCGCACCGCGCCGGAGCCCGGGTCGGCCACCACCACCAGGGGCTCGCCCCCCAGCGTGTCGTTGATCACCCGCTCCTTCAGGGCCCGCTCGACCGGATAGGCCTTGGCCCGCTCGCCCAGGCGCACCGCGTAGATCTCGGCCTTGGGATCGAGGGCGCCGCTCTTCAGCCAGACCGGGAAGGCGACGCCGGCCCGCCGCTGCCCTGCGGCGCCCGGCAGGTAGCGGAACCCCCACCGCCTCTCCATCTCCGGATCGAGGGCGAGGAC
>JAICSG010000145.1 GCA_025937035.1 Thermoanaerobaculia bacterium
GCTGGGCGAGGTCACCGTGCCGGTGACGCAGACGGGGAAGGTGCCGGTCGATCGTTTGTTGCAGCAGATCGGGCGGTAGGACCTCCCCCTCGGTTTTCTACTGGTGCCGCGGGATACACCCCGCCGCCATCGTCTGGGCCATCAGCGTCGTCGCGGGGACGCCGTTGATGGTCGCCTCGTAGATCGCCTCCTCGGTACAACCCGTGGCCGAGCAGAAGACTGCGGGCTTCTGGCCCGGGGCGAGCTGCGAGACGGCGTTGATGAAGAACGAGGATTCGGCGGGCGCGTTGTTGAGGGCGTTGGGGTTGACGCACTGCCAGATGCTCACCCCCGTCTTCGGATAGCTCACGTCGGCCCCGGGGGAGATCACGCTGTCGGCCTTCCAGGTCGGGTCGCCCGGGTTCGTGCCGTCGTTGATCTGGCCGCAGGTGCTGGTCCCCTCGTTGCGGTCGATCCAGCCGACTTTGCTCGCCGAGTAGGCCAGGTGGCTCTGCATGAGTGAGAGCGGGAGCTCGGGGCAGATCTGCTGCATGCCGCAGCCCGAGGCTCCAGTGTCACAGCCGCAGTCGAGCCGGCCGAAGACGGGCCCGGCGGTGAGCATGACGTAGTCGAAGTAGCTGTCCAGGCCATAGAAGGTCAGCAGGTAGGCCATCGCGGCCGAGCCGCCGCTGTGCCCCTGGGCACAGAAGCCGATGTCCCGCCGCTGGTTGTGGATGTTGGGGTTGCCGAAGATCCAGGCGGCCACCGACGCCGGCTTGCAGGCGCCGGCCAGGGTGCTCGGCGGATCGGTGAGCTCCCAGTCGGTGTTGGTCCACTGGATGTCGACCAACTGGAATCCCGCCATCTCGTAATTCTGCTCCAGCGTATGCCGGTAGGAGGAGGGCTCCACTCCGCCGGTGGTGAAATTCATCCGGCCGCCGCCGCCGCCGTGCAGGAAGATCGTCCCCGCGAGCGGCTTGTCCGAGGGGAGCTTGACGATCCAGACGATGGCCGTCGCGTCCGGCCCGCACCCCGAGACGGTGATGCTGTGACAGGTGAGGCTCCCGCCCGGCAGCACCGGAGGGGTGGGATCGTCCGGATCGACTCCCGTCGGACAGGTGATGGTTCCGTTGTCGGTGACGATCCCATGGGGCAGGGGCGTCTGTGCGAGAGCGGATGCAACTCCGAGCAGGAAAGCCAGGACAAAGGCAAAGTAACGCATGAGGTCTCCTTGGGGGAGAAATTAGAGATTCCCTTAATCAAGGGTGCGTAGGAGAGGGAAAGCGTCCCGGGCGGACCGAAACCCTCACCACCCTCCCGCGTATAATCGCCAGCGCTCGAGAGGAGACCCCATGCGCAGCACCCGGCCGACAATCGCTTTCCTGATCCTCGCCTGTCTGTCCCCCGCCGCCTGCCGTACGGCGCCGCCTGCGGCGCGGAGCCTCCCTATCACCCAGGGGACGAACGAGCCGCGGGAGATCCACTACGGCTTCCTCTTCTCGGGCAACCGGGCGGGCTCCGCGGCCTCCCGCGTCGAGGCGGACGGCACCCGGGTCTACACCTTCGAGTTCAACGACCGCGGCCGGGGGCCCAGCACCACCAGCCGCTACAAGCTCGACGCCAAGGGGCTGCCGATCTTCGTCGAGACGACCGGCAACGACTACTGGAAGAATCCGGTCGACGAGAAATTCACCTGGGAGAACGGCCGGGCCTCCTGGAAGAGCTCCTCGGAGAAGGAGGACCGCGAGGTGCGCGAGCCCGCCTTCTTCCTGAGCCTCAGCGGCCCTCCCCAGGAGATGATGTTGCTGGCCAGGGCGTTGCTCGCCGCTCCGGACCACCGCCTCCCCCTGCTCCCCACCGGCGAGGCGCGGATCGAGGAGGTCACCTCCCAGCCGGTCCAGGTCGCCGGCCACACCCGGACCGTCCATCTCTACGCGCTCTCGGGGCTCGGCTTCTCCCCCGCCTATCTCTGGCTGGATGAGAGTCGGGAGCTCTTCGCCTGGGTCACCGGCTGGGCGGTCGTCTTCCGCGAGGGGTGGGTGGACGCGGTGCCGCAGCTCACCAAGGCCCAGGACGCGGCCGAGAAGGCCCGCTACCGCGACCTCGCCACCAAGCTCGCCCATCACCCCCAGGGCGGCCTCGCCATCCGCCACGCCCGGCTCTTCGACCCGGAGACGCGGACGGTCCGGCCCGATACCACCGTGATCGTCTCCGGCAACCGCATCCAGGCCGTGGGCAAGGACGGCGAGGTGACCGTGCCCCCCGGCGTGGAAGTGGTGGACGCCCGGGGCAAGATGCTCCTGCCGGGCCTCTGGGACATGCACGTCCACCTCGATGAGGAACAGGGGCTGTTCAACCTGGCCTGCGGCGTCACCACCGTGCGCGACCTCGCCAACGACGTCGACCAGCTCCTGGACATGCGCCGGCGCTGGGACTCGGGGGAGGGGATCGGCCCGCGCGTGCTGATGGCCGGCTTCATGGACGGCCCCGGCCCCTACGCCGGCCCCACCAAGGTGCTGGTGTCGACCGAAAAAGAGGCGCTGGACTGGGTGGACCGCTACGCCAAGCTCGGCTACGTGCAGATCAAGCTCTACAGCTCGCTCGATCCCAAGCTGGTGCCGGCGATCGCCAAGCGCACCCACGAGCTCGGCCTCCGGCTCTCCGGCCACATTCCCAACGGGATGAGCGCCGAGCAGGCCGTGCGCGCGGGCTACGATGAGATCCAGCACGCGAACTTCCTCATCCTCAACTTCCTCGATCCGAAGATCGACACCCGCACCCCGGCCCGCTTCAGTGAGGTCGCCAAGCACGCCGCCGAGCTCGATCTCGATTCACCGCGGGTGAAGGATTTCATCGCCCTGCTCAAGGAGCACGGCACGGTCTCGGACCCCACCCTCGGCGCCTTCGAGGGGATGTTCATCGGCGAGGCCGGCAAGGTCGACCCCTCCCTGGCCGAGGTGGCGGACCGCCTGCCGCCGCAGGTCCAGCGGAGCCTCTACGGCGGCGGCCTCAATCCGCCGGAAGACCAGAAGCAGCGCTACCGGGATTCCTACCGGACGATGGAGAACCTGGTGAAGGCGCTCCATGACGCCGGGGTGACCATCGTCGCCGGCACGGATGGCCAGGCCGGCTTCAACCTCCATCGCGAGCTCGAGCTCTACGTCGACTCCGGTATCCCGGCCCCCGAGACGCTGCGCATCGCGACCCTGGGAGCCGCGCGGGTGATGAAGCGCGACCAGGACCTCGGCTCCATCGCGCCCGGCAAGCTGGCGGACATGGTGCTGGTGGACGGCGATCCGGCGGCGCGAATCTCCGATATCCGGCGCGTCGTGCTCACCATCAAAGACGGTAATACTTACGATCCGAACGCCATTTGGGCGACGCTAGGTGTAAAACCTGTCCGATGAGAGCCGTTCTGTTGTAACATCTCTGTCACACTTTGCAGGTCTACCCCTCGCGTCGAGGGGTTTTTGCTTCTGGAGTCGGGGGAGTCTCATGCACAAAGCGTGGTTCTTGACGCTGGCGCTCCTCGTGTGTGCTCACGCTGGGGGAGCGTCCTCTCCGCCCATCGGGCCCTCCACCTCCGGAGGCGATCTCCGCTATACCGTCTACTTCGGCAACCGGCCGGCCGGCCCGGTGGTCTTCCACTCCGGGCCGGACGGGGAGGAGACCGTCAGCATGAAGCTGGAGGACCGGGGGAGGGGCCAGGACCTGACCCTCCAGCTCCGGCGCGATGGCGGAAGCTTTCCCACGCGGGAGCACCTCACCGGCGTCGACTACTGGAAAAACCGGGTTGACGAGCGGTTCGAGCGGACCGGTGGGAAGGCCTCCTGGAGCAATCCCCCGGAGAAGGGGGAGAAGACGCTGAAGGCGCCGGCGTTCTACATCACCCGGAGCGGCTCGTACATCGAGATCGGCCTGCTCGCGATCGCCCTGCTCCACAGCCCGAGCCACCGGTTGCCGCTGCTGCCGGAAGGGGAGGCGCGGATCGAGGGAGTCTCCTCGGTGCGGGTAGAGGCGGGCGGCAAGGCGCGGGACATCTCGATCTATGCCATCACCGGTCTCGCCGCCGCGCCGCTCTACGTCTGGATGGAGGGCCCCGACCTCTTTTTCGGCCGCTACGACGGCTTCGTCACCGTCGTCCCCGAGGGGTGGGACGCGGCGGCGCCGCCGCTGATCAAGGCCCAGATGCAGGCCATGGCGCGGAGGGAGAAGGCCCAGGAGGCGCGGTTGGGCCACCACCCGGCCGGAGCCCTGGTGATCCGGGGGGCGCGGCTGTTCGATCCCGAGACCCGGACGGTGCGCCCCGGCACCACCGTGGTCGTCTCCGGCAACCGTATCCAGGCGGTGGGGCGCGACGGAGAGGTTCCGGTTCCCGCCGGAGCGGAGATCGTGGAGGCCCGGGGGAGGATGCTGCTGCCGGGGCTCTGGGACATGCACCGGCACCTCACCGACATCGACGGCATCCTCGACCTGGCCGCTGGAGTCACCAGCACCCGCGATCTCGGCAATGACACGGACTACGTGCTCGGCCTCAAGAGCAAGTGGGACGCGGGAGGGGCGATCGGGCCGCGCGTGGTGCTGGCCGGAGTCATCGACGGGCCCGGTCCCTACGCGAGCCCCACCAAGGTGCTCGTGGACACCGAGGAGAAGGCGCGCGCCGCGGTGGACCGTTACGCCGGGCTGGGCTTCGTGCAGATCAAGATCTACAGCTCGCTCGACCCCAAGCTGGTGCCGCCCATCGTCGCCGAGGCCCATGGCCACGGCCTGCGCGTCTCCGGGCACATCCCGAACGGCATGACGGCCGAGCAGGCGGTGCGGGAGGGGTTCGACGAGATCCAGCACACCAACTTCCTCTTCCTCAACTTCATCCCGGGCGTGGACACCCGCACGCCGGCCCGGATGACCGCCGTCGCCGAGCACGCCGCGGAGATCGATCTCCATTCCGAGCCGGTGCGCGCCTTCCTCCATCTGCTCAAGGAGCGCCACACGGTGGTGGACCCCACCGTCACGGTCTACGAGGATCTGTTCACGGGACGGCCCGACCGGGTGATCCCCAGCCTGGCGCCGGTAGCGGACCGCGCCTCCTATCAGGTCCGGCGGACCCTGTTCGGGAACGGCCTGCCGATTCCTCCCGGCCAGGAGCAGCGGTACCGCGACTCCTTCCGCGCCTGCCTCGCCATGGTGAAGGCCCTCTATGACGAGGGGATTCCCATTGTGGCGGGGACCGACTCCATTGCGGGCTTCGTCCTCCACCGCGAGCTCGAGAACTACGTCCGGGCGGGAATCCCCGCCCCCGAGACCTTGCGGATCGCTACCTTGGGAGCGGCGCGGGTGATGAAGCTCGACAAGGACCTGGGGACAGTCGCCCCCGCCAAGCTCGCCGACCTGATCCTGGTCGACGGCGATCCCACGGTCCACATCAGCGACATCCGCCGCGTCACTCTTGTAGTGAAGGACGGCGTCGTGTACGACCCGGCGAAGCTGTACGCGGAGATCGGGATCCAGCCGGCGGTGCCCACGGTGGCGCGGGGGAGGCGGGCGGTGGAGTAGAATCCTCGTGAGGATTGGACGACTGCCATGACCGTATCCTTGGATCTACCCCAGAAGCTCGTCGACGAGCTATCCGATGAGGCGGCCCGGCGAGGCCTTTCCTTGTCTGAATATGCCTTCCAAATCCTCTCCACGGAACGTAAAAGGCGAGCTCCGTTAACGACCGGCGCCGATCTGGTCGCCTACTGGCGATCGGAGGGGCTGGTCGGAACCCGCCCGGAGATCGAGGACAGCCAGGTCTTCGCGCGCGAGATCCGGCGCGCTGCGGAGAGACGGGATCGTTCCTGACGAATGATCCTGCTCGACACGGATGTCCTGATCGACATTCAACGGGGGCGTCCCCAGGCGCTCGCCTGGTTCAGCGGTTTGACGGAGCTCCCTGCTGTTCCAGGCATCGTAGCCATGGAGCTGATTCAAGGCGCTCAGAATGCTCAGCAGGTCCGCGATGCCTTGAAGCTCGTGGCTCCGCTGCCGATCGTCTGGCCGACGGAAGCCGACTGCGCCCGTGCCCTGTCCGACTTTGCCGCCTTGCACCTCACTCAAGGGTTGGGTCTGCTCGACTCCCTGATCGCGGCTTGTGCGCTGGGACGCTCGGCGGCACTCTGTACTTTCAACACCAAACATTATCGGAGCGTCGCGGGGCTGGCCATCGAAGAGCCCTATAAGAAATAGGGCTTTCCCCTCACCCCTGCGGCCTGTACACCGACCCCTCCAGCGGCTTGGCCTCGGCGGGCGCGGCGTGGGGATCGGGGAGGATCTGCCGGAGGTAGGGGGCGATGCCACGCTCCACGTCCCAGTTCTGGGGATAGCCGAGTGAGGCCTCCTCGAAGCGGACGCCGTCGCGGTGGTGGGTGGCGCGGATGTGGAGGTGGCCGTAGACCACCGCCTGCGCGCGGAAGCGGAGGTGCCAGTCCTCGGTGAGGCGGGTGCCGCACCAGATCGAGAAGCGGGGGATGCGCGGCAGCACCGCCAGATCCTGCCGCAGCGGGAAATGGTTGATGATCACCGTCGGCGCCTGCCGGGCCGCCTCGGCCAGGCGCGGCTCGGTGAGGCGGACCCGCTCGTGGCACCAGTCCGACCGGGTGAGGAAGGGGTCGGGATGGAGGAGGACCTCGTCGGAACAGAGGAGGTTCTCCTCGGCCGCCCACTCCACCGCCTTTTCGACCGGCACGTCGTCCGGACGGAAGGTGTAGTCGTAGAGCACGAACGTGGGGGCGAGGATGCACCGCTCCCCCTCGCCCGGCCAGAGCACGTAGGGGTCCTCGGGCGTCAGCACGCCGAATTCCCGGCAGATCGCCACCAGCCGCTCGTACTTCGCCTGCCCGCGCAGGTCCCCCGGCTTGGTGGGAACCGTCCAGAGGTCGTGATTCCCCGGCACCCAGAGCAGGCGGGCGAAGCGCTCGCACAGGAGCCCCAGCGCGAAGCGGAGATGCTCCTCCGTCTCGCCGACGTCCCCGGCCAGGATCAGCCAGTCGTAGGGGTGGGGCTTCAGATCCCGCAACGCCCTGCGGGTCACCTCGTATCGGAGGTGCAGGTCGGCCAGGGCATAGAGCTTCATCGCGATATTAAAAGGGGATCAGTTGACGTCCGGTCCGGGATCGCCGAGGTCCCGCAGCACCTGATCGAGGAGCTCCTCCTGGCTCACGACCCGCGGACGCTCCTCCTCGGGAGGCACCTCGGCGCTCTGACCGGGCATGAGCAGAGCCTGGCGCAGCCCGCTCTCGGTGACCTCGACCTCGGTCAGCGGATGGCGGACCGGCTCGACGGAGTAATCGGGGTGATAGAGAGCCCCGCCCCCGGACGGGACGCCGAAGCCGCGCGCGTGCTCGCCCGCCCTGGGGATCACGCGATGGAGGTCCGGCCAGTCGGGCTCGCCGTGGACGTCCACCACGAAAGGGACGAGGCGCAGGGTGTCGAAGAGCCCCTCCTCGTCCCACCCCTTGAGGCCGAGCTGGACGGCGCCCGCCGAGATGCCGATCAGCAGGGCACCCCCGTAGTAGCGCTCCGTGAGCTTGTCCTTGACGCCGGTCTCCTCGAACGCCGTCCACCCCCGCCGCACGTCCCCGCCGGCGAGCAGGATGAGGTCCGCCTCGGCGAGGAAGGCGAGGTCCTCCTCGGATGGCCGCGCCGGGATGTGGCGGCAGTCGCGGATGTCGATCTCCGCCATGGCGGCCAGGAACAGCTCATAGAACTCCGGAGCGTCGCCGTTCGAGGCCCCGAGATAGGCCCCCTTCAGCGGCCGGCCGGGCTCGTCCGCGTCGATCAGCGCCCGGGCGCGGTCGAGGAAGCGGTGCCCCTCCTCATCGCGCCAGAAGAGGAGCTGGCTGTCGGAGAGCAGAAAGATGGGCTTGATGGCGGTCGGCACGGTGGCGGTCTCCAGATGGGGAAAGATAGCAGAAGGCCCCAACCCGGCGCAGGCAGGACTGCGGGATGATGGACCTGCGGGTGACGATTGTGTACACTCTCTGGGGCACAGGAGGTTGTACGATGAAGTTCCTTTCAGTCCGAGATCTAAGAAGCAAGTCAGCCGAAGTCTGGAAAGGCCTCACGGCAGAGAAGGAGATGGTGGTGACTTCCAATGGTCGGCCTATTGCCATCCTTTCCGCAGTGACCGAAGAGAACCTTGAGGAAACCTTGTCGGCGATTCGCAGGTCGAGGGCGATCGCTGCGGTGTCGGAGATTCAGCGGAAATCTGTCCAGACGGGTAA